>WFPV01000195.1 GCA_015487405.1 Aquifex sp.
TTGATTTCTCTCCCAGTGCGGAGAACGTGGCAAGATGGCTTTACAAAAAGATGAAGGAGAGATTCCCCGGAACTATAAAAGTGGTCGTCTGGGAGACCGAGAACTGCGGAGCGGAATACTATGAGGATTAAAGGACTCTTGCTTGATATAGACGGAGTCTTATACGTGGGGGATAAGGTTATAGAGGGAGCGGTGGAAGCGGTAAAAGAGCTGAGAAAGAAGTATAAGCTCCGTTTTATTACCAACACCACCACGAAGACAAGAAGACAGGTTTACGAAAAACTGAGAAATATGGGATTTGAGCTCTCGGAAGAGGAGATATTTTCAGCACTGACTGCAACCAAGGAGTTTTTAAAGGAGAAAAATGCCGGAGCTTTTTTACTCCTTACCGAGAACGCCAAAAGGGAGTTTGAGGAGTTAAAGGGACTTCCCGTGAAGTTCGTGGTTGTAGGAGACGCAAGGGAGAACATCACCTACGAGAATATGAACAAAGCCTTCAGGTATCTTACGGAAGGAGCCAAGCTCGTAGCCTGTGCAAAAAACAGGTATTTCAAGGACAAGGACGGAAAGCTCTCTTTAGACGCTGGACCCTTCGTTGTAGCTTTAGAGTATGCCTCGGGAAAGGAGGCTATTCTCATAGGAAAGCCCAACAGGGAGTTCTTCCTGAAAGCGGTAAAGAGTATGAACCTAAAGCCGGAGGAAGTAGCTGTGGTAGGGGACGACATAGAGGCGGACGTAAAAGGCGGTATGGATGCAGGACTCTTCGGAATCCTCGTAAAGACCGGAAAGTTCAAAGAAGAGGACTTAAAGAAAGGTATAAAACCCCATCTCGTTATAGACTCCATAAAGGAACTCCCGAAAGCCTTGGAGGAGCTCTCCTGAATGGCTTACTTCCCCGTATTTTTAGACCTCAGAAACAAAAAAGTTCTCATCGTAGGCGGAGGCAATGTAGCGACCCGAAAGGTCAAAAACCTCCTGCCCTTCACGAAAGATATAACTATAGTCTCACCGAAGGTAACTAAAGAATTAAAAGAATTAATAAATAAAAATTACCTGCGGTGGCTAAGGAGGAAATTCAGAACCTCCGACCTCAAAGGTGCAAACCTCGTTATCGTTGCGGTTGACGACCTAAAGCTCCAAAAGAGAATCTTCAAGCTCTGCGAGAAAAGGAAAATTCTCTGCAACGCGGTGGACAGTCCCGAGTTTTGCAACTTCATCTTCCCTTCAATAATAAAGAGGGGAGACCTCGTGTTGGCACTCTCCACCTCGGGAAAGGTGCCGGCTCTCGCCCGAGCCCTCAGAGAAAAGTTGGAGGACTGCATCCCCGAAAACGTGGAGGAAATACTAAAGGAGCTTGAGGCTTTGAGGAGGTCCCTACCTAAAGGTGAAAGGAGGCAGAAACTCCTATTAGAGCTTGCGAGAAAGCTCATTTCCGAGGAGATAAAATAATTTCTTATGGCAAAGGATTACAAGGACACCCTCAACTTACCGAGAACCGAATTCCCTATGAAGGCTAACCTCCCCCAGAGGGAGCCCCAAATCTTAGAAAAGTGGAAGGGTTTGTATAAAAAAGTTAGAGAAGCGAGGAAGGGAAGGGAAGTTTTCCTCCTCCACGACGGACCACCTTACGCCAACGGACACATCCACGTGGGACACGCACTTAACAAAATCCTTAAAGATGTGATAAATAAATACAACCTTCTTATCGGCAAGGATATACTCTACATCCCGGGATGGGACTGTCACGGACTTCCCATAGAGAGAGCGGTAGAGAAGGAGCTATCTAAGAAGAAGATAAAGAAAGAAAGCTTACCTAAGACCGAGTTCAGAAAACTCTGTAGGGAGTACGCGGAGCGTTTCGTAAACATCCAGAGGGAAGAGTTCATTAGGCTCGGAGTCCTCGGAGACTGGGAGAATCCCTATCTCACGATGAATCCTTCTTACGAAGCTCAAGAGATAAGAGAGCTCGGAAAGTTCTTTGAGCGGGGACTCGCCTACAGGAGTAAAAAGCCCGTTTACTGGTGCATCTACGACAAGACCGCGGAAGCGGAGGCGGAAGTAGAATACTACGAAAAAACTGACCCCTCCATATACGTGAAGTTTCCCATAAAGAACAAAGAAAAGCTCGGAGTAGAGCTCAGAGACAAGAAGCTCTTTGCGATTATCTGGACCACGACACCCTGGACCCTTCCAGCAAACCTTGGGATTATGGTCAAGGAGGATGCGGACTACGCCCTCATTGAGATGGGAGACTTAGAGCCCGGCGACGAGGTCTGGATAGTAGCCAAGGACCTCATAGAGAACTTCTTTGATACCGTAGGTCTTCCTCAAGGAATAATCCTCGGAGTGGTGAAAGGAAGAGAACTCGTAGGTTTGGAATACGAGCACCCCTTCGTGGATAGATACGACCTTAAAGGACATCTTTCCGAAGAAACTCTGAAGAACATCTGGAAGATTTACCCCTCGGAGTTCGTCACCCTTGATACGGGAACGGGATTGGTTCACATGGCTCCCGGACACGGACAGGAGGACTACATAGTAGGGCAGAGATTCGGACTTGAGCCCTACGCGCCCCTCACCGACGACGGAAGGTTTACGGAACCCGCTCCCGAGTTCCTGAGGGGAGTGAGAGTCTTTGACGCCAACAACTTAATAATTGACGTCTTGAAAGAAAAAGGTTTCCTCGTTTACGAAGGAAAGATAAAGCACTCTTACCCCCACTGCTGGAGATGTAAGAATCCCGTAATTTTCAGAGCAACTCCCCAGTGGTTCATAGGGATGGACATAGAACTGGAAGGAAAGACCCTAAGACAGAGAGCTTTAGAGGAGATAGAAAAGGTCAGGTGGATACCCGAATACGGAAAGAACAGGATTAAGAGCATGGTGGAAAACAGACCCGACTGGTGCATATCAAGACAGAGATACTGGGGAGTTCCCATAACGGTCTTTTACTGCGAAAACTGCGGAGAGATAATAAAAGAGCCCGAAATATTTGAGAGAGTTGCCCAGCTCGTGGAGAACTCCGAATACGGAACGGACGTATGGTTTGAGCTCTCCCCCTCCCAGCTCCTTCCAGAAGGCTACAAATGTCCCAAGTGCGGAGGAGAGGAGTTCAGAAAGGAAGAGGACATCTTAGACGTCTGGTTTGACTCGGGAAGCTCCCACGCCGCCGTAATAAGACCCCTCGGCTTTAACAAGGCAGACCTATATTTAGAGGGCTCGGACCAGCACAGGGGATGGTTCCAGGCTTCTCTCCTTGAGAGTGTCGGCTCTTACTTAGAAGCTCCCTACAAGGCTGTCCTTACCCACGGATTCATAGTTGACGAGAAAGGCAGGAAGATGTCCAAATCCCTCGGAAACGTTATATCTCCCCAAGAGGTCATTCAGGAGTTCGGAGCGGACATCCTGAGACTCTGGGTCGTCTCGGAGGACTACACCGAGGACGTAAAGCTCGGAAAACAGCTCCTCAAAAAGATTGCAGAGGACTACAGGAAGGTTAGAAATACCTTGCGGTTCATAATAGGAAACCTTTACGACTTCAATCCAGCTAAGGACTCGGTTCCCTTTGAAGAGCTCCACCACTTTGATAGGTGGATTATCTCAGAGCTTCAGAAGCTCTTAGAGCAGGTTCACAAACATTATCAGGACTACCTCTTCTACAGGGTCCACAACGCGATAAAGAACTTTATCATCACAGAACTCTCAGCCATTTACTTAGACGTCCTCAAAGACAGACTCTACGTTTACGCTCCCGGCTCCTGGGAGAGACGCTCCGCCCAGACAGCCCTATGGCATCTTCTAATAGCCCTAACTACTGCGATAGCCCCCTACCTCAGCTTCACCGCGGAAGAGCTCTGGGAGCACGTCAGAAAGCTTGACCCCGCTCTTCCCGAGAGCGTCTTCCTCCACGAGATGCCAAAGCCAGACAAGAACCTGGTAGACGAGGAGGTCCTTAAAGACTACGAAAAACTCCTGAAACTCAGGGACGAGGTCATGAGAGTCCTTGAGGTGGCTCGTAAAGAGAAGGGAATAATTAAACATCCCTACGAGGCGAAAGTCTTCGTAAAGGCGGAGGGAGAGCTAAAAGAGTTGATAGAAAAGTATAAGGATTACATGAACTTTTTCTTAACGGTTAGCCAGTTTGAGCTGGGAGAGGGAGGAGAGGTGAGAGACAAGGGAGAGGAGCTTCCCATTGAGGTTGGAGTCTCCCCCGCGGAAGGGGAGAAATGCCCGAGGTGCTGGATTTATTATCCGAAAGAAGAGTTTATCGGAGAAGTCTGCAGACGTTGTGCGGAGGCTTTAGAAAAAGTTCAAGCTCATGGCGAGACTAAGACTTAAGCGAAAGAAACTAAGGAGAAAAAAGACCCTGAAAGATATATACGAGGAGCGGTTATTTGAGATTCTCCGCCAGTTTCAGCTCCCTCTCCTCATGCTTCACACCGTTATGAGCGTGGGGACAATAGGATACATGATTCTCTCCGACGGAGACTTCATTAACTCTCTCTACATGACCATAATAACGGTAGGGACTATAGGATACGGAGAGGTCGTCAGGGGAAGTGATACGCTTATAGGAAGGATATTCACCACCTTTTTAGCCCTCGGAGGAATAGGAGTATTTACGACCTCGGTTACAATCTTAATTAGAGTATTCTTCGCAGAGGACTTTGTAGGTGTTTTTAGAGCCTGGAAGATGTTAAACGATATAGAGAAGTTAAGGAATCACTACATTTTGTGCGGATTTAACAGAACCACCTTAGAGCTCATAAAGCTCCTCAAAAAGCGGAAGATAAACTACGTAGTGATAGACAGCAGAAAGGAGATAGAGAGACAGCTAAAGGAGAGTCGTGTGGAGTATTACATTCTTGAAGAGCCTTACAAAAGGATGATTTTAGAAGCCGCGGGAATTAAGAGAGCTAAAGGGCTTGTCGTGAACCTCGGGGACGATGCGAGGAACATAGCGGTAATCGTCACAGCAAGACTGCTGAGACCCGATAAGGAAAACTTTTTTATTTTCTCCTTTGCTTCCAATCCCGAGACTGCCCAGAAGCTTGAGGAGCTCGGAGCCAACAGAGCGATAGTCCCTCAGAAATTACTCGCCACGCGGCTCGCCGCGTATATATTCCACACAGGTTCAGCTTACATCTCCGACCTCTTTGACAAGATAGCTTTCGGAGAAGAATCCGAGATAGACATCTTGGAGCTCCAGGTTGCGGAAGACTCACCTCTGATAGGAAAGAAGCTAAAAGAGATAGACCTCAGAAAACAGCTCGGAGTTACTGTTATAGCGATAAGGAAGTCGGACGGAAGCCTGAACCTAACGATAACGGGAGACACCGAGATAGAGCTGGGAGACACCCTCATACTCTTTGGACATCCCAAGAGATTACGCGTTGCCCAAAAAATTTTAACCGAAAGAGCTCGGGAGCTCGTGGGAGGTAGAGATGAGGCTTAAAAAGATTCTCACCCACTTCTTTATACTTATGGCTCTCACCACTAACATAAGCTTCATAACCAGCCCCAACGGCTGGGAGCTCGTGATAACGATAATAATGAACCTCTTTGCCACGATACTGAAGATGGGAGAGGGAAGGATTCTCTCAAACGAGCTTATGGCTTCTTCCCTGGTCGCGGACCTTCACCTAATTCCAGCGGGCTTTATCTATTACCTCGGGAACGAGGGGGAAGCGGTGGGACTCGCTATGGGAGCCCTCGCGGCGAACATTATCTCCATAATCTTGGGAATAATAGAGACTATACTCGCAACCTTCACGGAAGAAGAGGAGTGAATCACTCCACCGTCACCGTCTTTGCAAGGTTTCTCGGCTGGTCCACGTCCAGTCCCAGCTTGCTTGCTATGAAGTAGGCAAGTAGCTGAAGCGGAACCACCGTCAGGAAGGGAGTTAAAACCTCTTCGGTTTCGGGAATCTCCATAAAGTCCGCGGACTTTTCCTTTAGAACCTTATCTCCTTCAAACCCCACGCTTATGACGATTCCCTTTCTTGCGAGAACCTCCTCTATGTTGGAGAGCATCTTCTCGTAAACCCTGTCCTTTGGAGCTATCACCGTAACAGGCATATTCTCGTCAATGAGAGCTATGGGACCGTGCTTCATCTCTCCCGCGGGATAGCCCTCCGCGTGGATGTAGGAAATTTCCTTAAGTTTTAGAGCCCCCTCAAGGGCTATAGGGAAGTTTATATACCTTCCCAAGTAGAGAAAATCTTTCTTCTTTAGATACTTCTCACTTACCTTCTCAACGTCCTCAGCCTTCGCAAGGGTCTTCTCTATCAAGGCAGGGATTTTTTCCACTTTCTTGAGGAGCTCTTCCCTTTCGTTAGATTCCCTCGCCGCAAGGCAGTATAAACTCGTCAGCTGAGCGGTGAAGGTCTTGGTTGCTGCGACCCCTATCTCTGGACCCGCGTGGGTGTGGATAGAAAAGTCCACCTCCCTATCTATGGCACTTCCCACCACGTTAACTATTCCGACTGTGAAAGCCCCCCTCTCCTTTGCGGACTGGAGGGCAAATTTCGTATCTATCGTTTCACCCGACTGGGATATTCCGATTACTAAGTCCTTATCACTTACGGGAGTGTCGCTATACCTGAATTCTGAAGCGTAGATAACTTCCACCGGAACACCCGCAAAACGCTCAATCCAGTATTTTCCAACGAGTCCTGCGTGGTAAGAGGTTCCGCAGGCGATTATGAGTATTCTCCTGTAATCTTTCAACCAGAAAGGTATGGTCTCCTCGTTGGATATGAATCCTTTGTAGGTATCAAGGACAGCCTTCGGCTGTTCATAGATTTCTTTAAGCATAAAGTGTTTAAAACCGCTCTTCTCGGCTGCAACCAAATCCCAGGGAGTAATCATTACGTCCTTCGTTACGGGCTCCCCGTTAAAGTTGTAGATGTTCACACTGTCGGGAGTCAAATCCGCTATTTCCCCATCGTCAAGGACGATAACCTTCTTCGTGTAGGGAAGAATAGCGGGAATGTCGGAGGCTAAGAAGTTTTCCCCCTGCCCCAGTCCTACAATCAAAGGACTTCCGTTCTTTACACCTATCACCCTGTTGGGCTCGTGAACCGTTATGACTGCAAAGGCAAAAGCTCCTTTTAATTTTTTTACAGCTTCTATAACCGCCTGAAGGAGGTCCCCCTTGTAATTTTTAGCTATAAGGTGGGCTATTACCTCGGTGTCGGTATCGGACTTGAACTTTACTCCTTCTTTCTTTAGCTCTTCCCTGAGCTCTATGTAGTTTTCAATGATTCCGTTGTGAACGACCGCAAACTCACCTTTCTCGTCAGTGTGGGGGTGAGCGTTCTCGTCGGTGGGCTTTCCGTGAGTAGCCCAGCGCGTATGTCCTATCCCGGTTTTAGCCTTGTAGTTCTTTCCCCAGAGAGCCCTCACCAGCTCCCTAATCTTCCCCGCCTTTTTCTCAACTATGAGTTTTCCGTTCTCTATAAGGGCCACTCCCGCAGAGTCGTATCCCCTGTACTCTAGTCTTTCCAAAGCTCCCAGCAAAATGGGAAGGGCTAAATCCCTCCCCGTGTATCCAACGATTCCGCACATAATAAAAGAATTTTAAGGTTTAAATTAAGTCTTAGGAGGGAGATATGCCCCTATGGGGAAAGTTTAGAGTTTCATTTGATAGCTGGAAGCTCATGAACCTTGACAACCACCTTATAGAAGAGAGCAACGAGATAGGGGACGTTAACGTAGAGACAGACAGTTGGAGACCCATAGACGGTAAACCCATAGACAGAATAAAGGTAGGATTCATAGACGGAGTGAGGAGAACCGAAAACATGGTTTACATAGAGGACCCGGATGAGATGCTCGTCGTAGAGGGGGCATTCGTATCCGTAGGAGCTGGAGCTATAACCTTAGAGTTTGGAAGGTTCAATTCTTTAGAAGAGTCTTTCAAAAGGGCTATTGTGAAAAGATACTTCCTCCTGAGGGAAAACCTACGGAGTGCCCAGCCAAAGCTTCGTTTTATGACCAAGGCTGGAACTATAGAGTTTGAGGTGAAGCACGCAAAGAAGGAACTCTCCCCCTACGTGAACGACCTTATGGCGAACTTGGAGGCTTTTGTGGCTGAAAAGGTTTATAAAGACGGGGAAGCCGAAATCCTCATAACCGACGGGACGCTTCACTTCAATATTAAGAGGAAGGGATTGCCCTTCATAGGCTACGTAAAGAAACACAGAAAGCTATACCTCTATCCTGAACACTACGAGGTCTTAAGAAACCTCAAGGTGGGTCAGAGAACTCCCCTGGTTCTCATTCACTCCCAGCCCACCACCGAAGAAAACGGGAAGACCGACAAGTTTGATAAGTTCACGTGGTATATAAAGCTGAACGAGGGAGAAGGAATAAACAGCCTTGCCCGTTTGGAAGTTCCCGCGGAGATAGGGATAGAAAAGGCTATAGAGCTCGCCGACATAAGCGCGTATCTCGTCCCTAAGTTTGCTTCCGTGGAGTTCAACGATAAGAGAGCTCCCCAAAACTTGATACCTATAAGGTATTTAGAAAACTACCTCAGAAGACACCTAGGAAGTCAATTACTTATCAGAAAATTGATAGCGGAGAAGATGTTAAAGCACTAAATTTTTCTGGATGACACCTCAGGACTTTTACTCCTACCTTCTCACCAAAGGCTTTGAAAAAAGGAAATCCCAGGAGGAGATGATAAAACTCGTAGAAGAAGCAATAGACGAAGAAGGAACCTACATGATAGAAGCACCGACCGGAACAGGAAAGACCTTTGCATACTTAATACCCCTAATAGTCAAAGGTGAAAAGGCAATAATATCCACCGGAACCAAAATCCTCCAAGACCAACTAAGAAGAGACATAGAGTTTCTGACGGGACACTACGAGCTTATAACAGGAAAGAAAGTAAAGTATGCGATAGTAAAGGGGAAGGGAAATTACCTATGTTTGGACAGATTCTACAAGGAAGATATAGAGCCTGCGGAGAGGCTTGAGATAGAAACGCTCATAGAAAGCGAGTGGGACGGCGACCTAACTCTCACCTCCCTATCTGTTGAAACGATAACCAAGATAAACGTGGACGATGACTACTGCACTCACGCTTACAGGCAGACCTGCCCTTACTACGACAGGTGCTACTACTGGTTCGGAGTAAAGAGGAAGGAGGCTTCCGCGGACATACTGGTTATAAACCACTCCCTCTTAGCCTTAAAGGAGTTTGAGACAAAAGATAGAGTGCTCGTTATAGACGAGGCTCACGAGCTGGACAGATACCTCACCTTAGCCACGAGCTTTGGGCTCTCCCTTTACTGGTTCGTTGATTTAAAGAGGAGTTTTGAAAAAGCTCTCGGAGAGACGCTAAATTTTCAGCCCGAAGAGTTTTTCTTGAAACACTTTTCGGAAAAATTCGCAGAAGAAGATAGGGAAATCCCCTTGGAGAGCCTAAAGCCTTACACTGAGGACATGAGAAAACTCCTCTACGAGCCCCTAAAAGGGGCATTTGACAGCCTGAAGGTAAAAATCCTTAGCGAAGTGAAAAACTTCTTAGAAAACCGCCTAATGGTCAGCTACCGATTTAAGGACTTCCTGCTAAATACTATGCTCATCTCCGAGGATGAGCTCCAAAAGGTAAAAGCCGGTTACGAGGAAACCACCGAAGAGGAGAAGGAATTAATCAATAAGGTAAAAAAGCTGGACTACTTTAAAAGGAAACTCTCCAAACTCAGGGGCTTTATCTCCCTTGCGGAAAGAGAAGAGGAGGGGATAGGCTATCAAGTGAGCAGAAGCTGGAGCAAAAGACTCAACAGCTACAACTACAGGCTCGAAGCTTTTTACATCTTTCCCACAGACATCATTTATCCCGAGGACTATAAGGCGGTTATCTTAACTTCCGCAACCGTTGACCCGGAGGACATATTCAGGACTACGGGAATTCAAGGGGAATACTTTTCCTTAAACCACAACTACGACTATTCCCAGTGCGAGTTTGTAATAGAAAACACTAATCCCAAAAGAGAAGACTGGAAGGAAAAACTTCTAACTTCTTACTGGATACTTCGCTCTAAATACGAAAAAGTTCTCGTTCTACTGACAAATAAGGAGCACCTTAAACTCTTTGAAGAAGACGAAGAGATAGGTATTCAAGGGAAAGACAGCCTAACGAGATTGATTGAGCTTCTACGAAGCGGAAAGATAAAGGCTCTGATAGGTCTAGACAGCCTCTGGACGGGTGTAGACGTTAAGGGAAACAAAGGAATCCTGATGTCCAAACTCCCCTTTGAGAATCCCAAGGATCCGCTAACTTACCACAGGTTGAAATACTTAAGGAGCATAGGTGAGGACCCCTTTGAATACCAAAGGAGGAAAGCTTACATAAAGTTCCGTCAAGGAGTAGGAAGACTTGTGAGACAGCAGGGAGACAAAGGGACCATAGTTCTCTGTGACAATCGTATCTGGAGATACAGAGAGTTTGTAGAATACGTGAAGAGCTTGGGAATGAGGGTTATCTACAAGGGGAAATTTGAGAAAAAAAGAGCCTTTAGGAATTTCTGGTAGCATTTTCCTATATGCTCTTTGATAGGTTTATCCTGAAGAGCTTCTTATGGGTATTCTTAAGCGTAAGCTTTGCAGGTGTTTTTATAGTCTCTTTATACGCCCTCGCGGATTTTCTCGTCGGATTTAAGGTAAAAGAAATAAGCGTAGCAACACAATACTTCTTATACCTATTGCCTCTCGGTTTTTATTACATTGCTCCCCTGCTAATTTCAGTAGCCCTCTTTATATTCCTGAAGAGAGTTATAGACAGGAAGACGGACCTCATAGGTCAGAGTTTCGGGATTTCACCTTTAAGGTTTTCCCTTCCTGTTTTGATTTTTAGCCTTTTACTTTCGCTCCTTTTTTTGGCTGGAAACCAGTTTTTATTCCCAGAGACCGCAGAGCGGTTATGGTTTATTGAGAAAACTTATAAGAAGAAGCAGAAGGTTGAGGGAATTGTTAGAAACTTCTGGTTTCTAAAAAAGAGTAAAGAGAGAAAAAAGTATTACTTCGTAGAGTATTTAGACTTATCTACTAAGCGCTTTGCCAACTTCTTTTTTCTGAGTACCGAAAAATTTGAGCCTGTTGAATATATCAAAGCCAAAAGGGGAAGCTGGCTCGGAACAAAACTCCTCATCGAAAGAGGCTTTAGGTATAACTTCCGCCAGGGTAAAGCGAAGCTTTTAAACTACGTTAGTTTTGACGTAGGTCTTGACGTAAAGGATTTGGAACTTTTCGCGGAGAGAATAGACTTTCTTTCCATCTACGAGCTTTACAGATTAACCGAGAAAGGAAAGCAACTTGGCTACAATCCAGACGTATACTTGAGTGAGATACTCTTCCGACTGAACTTTTCCTCCTTGCCCTTTATTCTCTCTTTATTCATTTCCTATCTTCTTTTAAAGACGCGAAGCGTAAAAAAATCCTTGTTAACTTTCTTAATCTTCCTCCCGGTTATCTGGATAGCGCTACTCTATCCAAAGGTTGGGACGCAAAAGGCGAACCAGCCCCTTATTTTTACGGCAATTCCTTCGCTAATCATTTACCTCTTGGTCTTAAAAGGAATATACAATCTTCGCAAAGGATTCAGGGTCTAAGCTCGCGGTTCCCACAAGGAGTCCGTTTATCGCCTCGTGCTTCATAAACTCCGCCGCGTTCTCAGGCTTTACGCTTCCCCCGTAAAGGATTCTCGTTTTTCTTTGATTCTTCGGATTAAGTTCATTCAGAAGATTCCTTATAAAGGTGTGAACCTCCACTGCATCCTCGGGTGTTGCAGGAATTCCCGTACCGATTGCCCAGACTGGCTCGTAAGCTATGTCTATCTTATCGGTATGCTCTTCTACCCCCGATAAGGCTAACCTTATCTGGGTCTCAACTACCTTGAAGGTTAGTCCCGCCTCCCTTTCCTCCTTCTTTTCTCCAACACAGAGAATAGGTCTTATTCCCTTCTCCACGCAGGCTACGACCTTTTTGTTTATCAGTTCGTCATTCTCACCGAATATGTGTCTCCTTTCGGAGTGCCCAACTATAACGTATTCACACCCGAGTTCTTTGAGCATAGGAATGGATATTTCTCCCGTGTAAGCTCCGCTGTCTTTGTAAAAGCAGTTTTGAGCCCCCAGTTTTACTCCACTACCCTGAAGGAGTTTGCTTGCAACGTAGAGAGAGGTGAAGGGAGGGCATATAAGTATCTCCCTGCTCTCAGGATGTTCTACAAACTTGAGAAATTTCTTTATGTAGTCCTCAGTTTCGCTTACGGTTTTGTTCATCTTCCAGTTTGCGGCTATCAGTCTTCTCATACTGAAGATTTTAATTGAAAAACTCTTGACACCGGGAAGAGGAGTAGATATAATAAGAACTTGTCAGTTGGGTCGGTAGCCCCCGTCGTCTAGCCTGGCCTAGGACGCCGGCCTTTCACGCCGGAAACGCGGGTTCAAATCCCGCCGGGGGTGCCATTTCCTTCCCTTAACCTACAAATTTTAGGAAAAAGGCGGGTAGCTCAGTTGGGAGAGCGCCGCCCTTACAAGGCGGAGGTCGCGGGTTCAAGTCCCGCCCCGCCTACCATTTGAACTATCTTTAATCTTTCCTTGCCGAAAAACTGCCGAAATCGGAAAGGCTGTTAATTACTTGCTTTAAGTAGTCTTCCGTAAGATGTGCATACCTTTCGGTTGTTTCCAAGGAAGAATGGTTTAAGAGTTTTTGAATGGCGTAAA
>WFPV01000196.1 GCA_015487405.1 Aquifex sp.
AGTTTATTCTTGAGTTCTCTTATAAGCTCTCCCTTCCTTTTCGCTTCTTCGTTCCAAGTCCATAGGACGAGGTGTCCCACTATGAGGGTGGGGCTTGCGGCTTCCTTTAGGAGCTTTACCGCTTCTTTTAGAGCCTCTTCGTAGCTGACCTTTTCTCCCTTTACGAAACCTATCTCGGTGGAGGTCTCCTTAACTATGGGAAGTCTTGACATGTCCTCCGCAGGTCCAGGTGCTACCTTGGGCACTTTGTAGTATTCGGGGAAGAACTCCTTTAGGGTTTCGTTGGGAATGGGTCTCTGGGCGCTCGTTCTCTTTTGTATGGTTTGGAGCTTTGGCTTTATAGAAAGGAGCTTTTCACTGTCTTTTACGTAGAGGTCAAGCTCTACCTGAAACTCTCCGTGGTAAGCCTTTTCCTCCTCCTCTATTCCGAGGGAGTAGCAGGTCACTCCCTCTATGTCTATGAGGACTCCGTTAGCTCCCCACTCCTTTGCCTTCTTAAAGATTTCGTATCTCTTTTCATAGAACTCGTTACAGCAGTGTCCTATGTAGGTGTAATCATTTTCCCATACCACTGAAGGTAATTATGGGTACTAAAGACTGTGGAAAGCAAAGTTGATGCCTTAAGGTTCTTAAATAAGTTGTGGGAGAAGAATCAATCAAGTGGAAAAATCTCCGGAGAATGCCAAGATAAGGAGGAGGGAGAATAGAGATATGGGCTAATTGGGAATAGATGTAGGTCCAGAAGCTTTTCATCTCTGGTGGCATTCACTCGCTAAGTTTCTAAGAAGTATCGGTAGAAATGTTGTAGAGAGGTTTTT
This sequence comes from Aquifex sp., assembly GCA_015487405.1. Taxonomy (GTDB): domain Bacteria; phylum Aquificota; class Aquificia; order Aquificales; family Aquificaceae; genus Aquifex. The sequence goes on from WFPV01000196.1 coordinate 819, forward strand.
TAGACACATAAAGCATAGAATGAAAGTTTTTTACAAGCGCGTCCCTCACAATGCTAAATATGAAACTGTCCGGTCTTGGCTCGCTTCCTTCATTTTCATTAAATTAATGTCTAAACTTGGCGTTCTCCTTCTTGATTTATAAAAACTTTAGGGAAGAGTTTTAAAGCTGCTTTTTTGTTTTCAAACTTAGTTTACTCCAGTCGGGCATTCCGCCGGGTGTTCCGTTATAGACTATCCACTTTATGTAATCCATTCCCCTCTGTCTCATTATTTCGGGCTTTAGAGGAGGTCCCGTAGCTCCACCCCTAAGCATACCGTGACATCCTGCACAACGGTCAAAGTAGATTTGTGCCGCCTTTTTCATCTCTTCGGGGGGTGAGTTTAGGAACTTTGTTTTCGGCTTTTGCAACGCCACCTCCCACGAGCAGGGTGCTAACGCCCAAGGCAAGAGCACGCCTCATAATTAATCCCTCCTTTATGACCTTAATCAGCAAATAAATATATACTTTCTTGTTTTCTTAGTCAAATATTTTTTCGATGAAAAACTCATTTTTTGTATTGAAAAATTCAAGGACCGCCCTCCGGGCGGTATTTTAATCTTCAGGTTTTATAACATCCGTTCCCACGTAATCCCTCAGGACTTCGGGAACTACAACGCTTCCGTCTTCCTGCTGGTGGTTCTCCAATATTGCCGCAAGGGTTCTTCCTACCGCAAGTCCCGAGCCGTTTAGAGTATGAACGAACCTGTTCTTTCCGGTTTTACTGTCCTTAAAGCGTGTGTTCATACGCCTTGCCTGAAAGTCCTCACAGTTGGAGCAGGAGGAAATCTCCCTATACCTGTTCTGGGAAGGAAACCACACTTCTATGTCGTAGGTCTTTGCCGCAGAAAAGCCCAGGTCCCCCGTGCAGAGCTCCACCACCCTATAGGGAAGCCCCAGGAGCTGGAGGACTTCCTCCGCGTCCCTCGTTAACTTCTCAAGCTCCTCGTAAGAGGTGTCCGGATGGACTATCTTTACGAGCTCCACCTTATCAAACTGGTGCTGCCTGATAATTCCCCTTATGTCTTTGCCGTAAGCTCCCGCCTCCCTTCTGTAGCAGGGAGTGTAGGCTGTGTAGTAAATCGGAAGCTCTTCTTCTTTCAGTATCTCGTCCCTGTGAAGGTTTGTGAGGGGTACTTCCGCGGTAGGAATTAAGTAGAGCTCGTCCCTCTCACACTTATACAAATCCTCTTCAAACTTCGGAAGCTGTCCCGTTCCGACGAGGATTTCCGGTCTAACTAAGTGGGGAGGGCAGACCTCCTTATATCCCTTTTTGGTGTGTAAATCCAGCATGAAGTTTATGAGAGCTCTCTCCAATCTTGCTCCCCAACCCTTTATAACGGTAAACCTGCTTCCCGAAAGCTTGGCTCCCCTTTTGAAGTCTAAAATTCCGAGTTTTTCACCGAGCTCCCAGTGGGATTTTGGCTCAAAATCAAACTCCCTCGGTTCTCCCCAACGTCTTATTTCTACATTGTCGTTCTCATCTTCCCCCACAGGAACGCTAGGGTGGGGTAGGTTCGGTATCCAGAGGAGGGTGTTCTTTAGCTCCTCCTCAACCTTTCTCAGCTCCTCCTCCAATTTATCTATTTCTACCTTCAAGCTCTTTACTCTGTTTTGAATCTCGGTAGTGTCTTTCCCTTCCCTCTTCAGGATACCTATCTGTTTGCTTAGTTCGTTCCTTTCGCGTCTCAGTTCATCCAGTTTCTTGATAATCTCTCGTCTCTTTTTATCAAGCTCTAAAACTTTGTCAACGAGTTCGGGAAGTTCCTTGTCCCTGGTAGCGAGCCTCTCTTTAACGTATTCGGGATTAGACCTTATCAGTTCTATGTCTATCATAAATCTTAAATTCTAAGAAGTTTTTTGAAGCTCCTCAACGGGAGCTTTTAAAAATCCAATTAATGCTAGAAACCATCCAACGAGCATTATGAAGAAGCCTATAACTATTATGCTCAGAACTCCTCCCCAGAATACCAAATTCCCAGCAAGTCTGAAGAGCCCATAGTTTAGTGCTTCTCCGAGAGCCATCAAGCTCTTTTTAAAAAGGTAGGAAGTAAATACCCAGAGGAGATATCCCAGGAACATAATTCCTAAAGAAAGAGCGGTAAGGCTGTATCCGACGGGAGTTATTCCGCTGAGGAAACCAACGAGAAACACCACTTCCGCCACTATCTGAAGGATAATCCCTAAGAGGAAGTTCCTAAATATCTCGGGATGCCCTAAAGCCTTCCCATAAAAGTAAGTAGATGCAATTAGAGCTACAGTTCCTAAAATTCCTATAGCTTTTGAAAGTAAGTCTAAGATTCCTACAAGCTCCTCGTTGAACCTTGTAGCTTCATATCCACTCCAAACGCCGAGGATAACGGCTACAAAAATAAGAACAACTCCCCACACTCCCCACCTTTTTGCCCTTTTCAACTCATCCATACGTTCTAATTTTAAGCCTATGCTCGTGGACGCCCACACCCACTTAGAGCTCTTTGCCTTTTGGGAAGTTCCCTTTGATGAGTTTTCTGATAAAGAGGAGTTAATTAAATACCTGCGGTCGCTAAGGAAGAAGAAGTTAGCAGCCTACGGACTGGACTACTCCCTCGGACTTACTCCCGAAGATTTAAACGAACTCCCTTATCCTGTCCTACTTATATACAAGGACGGACACAAAGGCATCGGAAACGAGGCACTCGTACAGGAGTTCAATCTGAACGGTCCCATTCTCAAGGAGCACAAACTTTGGGAAGTTGCCAACAAGCTAAAGCCGAAAGGAGAAGATATGAGGGAAGCCTTGGAAAGAGGACTTCGAAAAGCTAAGGATATGGGACTGAATGAGATTCACGACTTTGTGGACGAAGATCTGGCAAGACTGTACTGGGAAATAGAACTGCCCCTAAACGTGGTACTCATGCCTTACTTTGAACACCGCGAAGCGGTTCTCAAATACTCAAATAAAAAACTAAAAATAGGCTGGGTAAAGATTTACGTAGATGGCTCAATCTCCGCACGCACCGCTTACCTGAAAGAGCCCTACGAGGACACTCAAACCCGCGGAGTTCTGCTCGTTGAGGAAAAGAAACTCGCTGAGATGATAAGGGAAGTGGAAGCCTTAGGTCTGAGGGTAGCTCTTCACGCCATAGGGGACGGAGCAATAGAGGTTTGCTTGAACGCCTTTGAAAGGGCTAAGATTACCCGCAAATATCACAGGATTGAACACGCGGAGCTAATAACGGAGGAGCAAATAAATAGGGCTAAGGAGCTTGAACTGCTTCTATGCATGCAGCCAAACTTTAGCTGTTACTACTCAGAGATTTATAAAAGAGCCCTCGGAGAGAGAGCCAGGAGGATTAACCCCTTTGATAAAGTTTACGAGGCGGGCGTTGAACTTATATTCGGAACGGACATGATGCCCTTTGATGTGAACTACGCCTTTGGGTGTGCCAAGAAAAAACTTCCCGAAAAGGTGGTTCTACACCTATTTGGAGGTTGGAAGAAAGTTAAGGATTACGTAAACTGTGTGTGAACTACCCTGCATCAAAGATGCGAGACTTCGGCTGGGTTTACATCCTCTTTGGCTTCAATACCCCGCTTATTAGGTCAAACTTTCCAAGCTTCTTCAAAAAGTTCCTGCAAGCGTTAATATCAGCATTCAACAATCCCAAAAACTTAGTTCTAAAAAGTACCCTCTTTATTTTCGCTTCGGGGGTGTAGGTTTCTTTTGAAACAGCTCCACCTTCGGAGCTGTCCACCCCCGAAGTGTAGACTTCACAAATGTATTCAACTTCTATCCCAAACTCCTTGCATTTGTATTCCAAATACTCTTTAACTTTCCCGTGTGGTAGCAAGCTCCATATTTGGTCTGCTATGCTGTTTAGGTTGCTTTCTCTGTTTTTGTTTTTAACAGCATCTCCTATGTATATCTTCTTAACTCCGTATTTGAGGACAAGCTCCAAAATTTGATTGCTTACGGTATGAGCAAAATGTCTTAAAAGCCTCTTAACCTTTAGCCAAAGTCTTGAAATCCTCTCTTCCAAAAGGTGGGTCAAAAATCCTTTCTTCTTAGCTCCCTCTAACCTTCTTTGAAGGGATGCTATCTTCCTGAGGTATTTCCTCAAAAGGCTTTTAAGTCCTTTGCCATCAATTATGAACGGTTGTTTTATTCCTTCTATCACTATCGCAAAGAAGTTTGAAGAATTAGGGTCTAATACCATTACTCTTTCGTTTTTAAGCAGGTTTGGTTTGATTTTGAGGCTTCTCGTAGATTATGTGCAGTTCAAA
>WFPV01000197.1 GCA_015487405.1 Aquifex sp.
GAGTCAATAGAAACGAAGCTTTGCATTCCAAGCTAAGGGACAAGTTAGCAGCATTTAAGCGAAGGACTAAAGCCTTCTTCCGGTCTTTTCGCTCTCTCCATTATGCTCTCGCTCTTTTTACCTACTATCATCTATTTGGGTAAGAACCTTTTGTTAAGGGTTACTTAAAATCTTCTCTACCAGTTTGTCTGTATCCTTCGCAAGGTTAAAGTCTTTCTCAGTTATACCACCCACGAAGTGGGAGGTGAGCTTTATTTTGAGCTTCTTAAAGCCTTTTCGTGGTGTTTAGCTCCTTGGTTATGTAATTTCATTCTAAGCTCCAGCCCTTTAATTCCTTTAGCTTCTTTTTATTTGACTTTCACTCAACTTTTCCATAAATTTGGAATATAATATTCCTTCTGTATAAAGGAGGTGATGAAGGCTTGGTAACGGTAATCGTTCAAGAAGGAGAGCCATTCGAAAAAGTTCTAAAGAGATTCAAGGCAAAGGTTGAGCAGGAGCAGATTCTCACAGAGCTAAAAAGAAGGGAATATTACGAACCTCCCAGCGAGAGAAAGAAAAAGAGAGAAAGAAACAGAAGGAAGAAGATCCTTAAAGCTCTCAAGAAACAGCAACAGCTTATATAGAGAAGTTATTCTTGTAAGGTTTAGAGATTTAGTTGTAACTTTCCGAAGTAATTAAATTCAAAGTCTTCTGTTATCTTGAGGGTTTTTATTCCCTCTTCTTAATGCTTTTTATCAGGCAAGAGTCTCCTCCCTTTCTTCCTTTAAAATAAAGTTCCAAAGAAACCTTCTAAACCTTTAGACGTGAGGTTGTAGCTCTTTCCTACACACCTCCACTTTCCTTACCATCCGCTCCTCTTGCCGATATTACCGTCCACAGCAAATATCTCTTCGCCTTTATTTTCGTTTCATCTACATACACGAGCATTGCAAGGGTATAGATACTTCTTAGAAACTTGGCTAAAGATTACAGCTTTGCCTTCTGTCCTTCACTACTTTTTTTTACTCCCACACTCGTACACTTTATATTTGTTTATATTCTTCTACTTATCCCATTCGTGAACTACCAAATCTTTTCATAATGACCCATCCCTCTTTTGAAGTTGAATATATTTTTAATTACTATGGCGGGACATAGTCATTGGGCGCAGATTAAACACAAGAAGGCAAAAGTTGATGCACAAAGGGGAAAGCTTTTCAGTAAACTTATCAGAGAAATAATTGTCGCAACGAGACTGGGAGGACCGAATCCAGAGTTCAATCCCAGGCTCAGAACTGCGATAGAGCAGGCAAAGAAGGCTAACATGCCCTGGGAAAACATAGAGAGAGCCATAAAGAAAGGAGCTGGAGAGCTCGGAGGAGAACAGTTTGAAGAGGTCATATACGAGGGATACGCACCGGGCGGAGTGGCAGTTATGGTTCTTGCAACGACAGACAACAGAAATAGAACCACCTCCGAAGTCAGGCACACCTTTACAAAACACGGAGGAAGTCTCGGCTCATCGGGATGCGTATCTTACCTCTTCGAAAGAAAGGGATACATAGAAATCCCTGCTTCTCAGATATCCGAAGAAGAGCTCCTTGAGAAAGCTATAGAAGCTGGAGCCGAAGACGTTCAGCCTGGGGAGGAGGTTCACATAATCTACACCTCTCCCGAAGAGCTCTACGAGGTTAAGGAAAAGTTAGAACAGCTCGGAGTTTCCATAGAAAAGGCTCAGATAACCTGGAAGCCGATTTCCACAGTTCAGATAAACGATGAAGAGACAGCTCAAAAGGTTATAAAGCTCTTGAATGCTTTGGAAGATCTTGACGACGTTCAGCAAGTCATAGCCAACTTCGAAATACCAGAAGAGATAATGGAGAAAGTGAGCGATTGATGATCCTCACCTTCTTGAAAACTTTCTTGGATTACACTCTTGACGTTCTGCCCTACTTCCTGATCGCTTCCTTCGCTGGAGCCCTTATTAAAACCTTCTGGAACGTAAGATTTATGACCAGGGAGATCCTTAGCAAACCTTATTCTTTCCTGATCACAGCCACCGTAGGGGCGGTAGTTCCGGTCTGCTCTTGTTCTATGATACCTTTGGCGAGGACTATAAACGACCTATCAAAGAGTTACGCCCCCGTGCTCGCCTTCCTTATAACAGCTCCAGTTCTCTCACCGGTAACTGTGATACTCACCTTTGGCGTTTTGGGTGCTGAGATAACTTTCATTAGAATAGCTTCGGTATGTATCTTTGCACTAATTATGACTTTCTTGGCTTTCTTCGCGGGTCCGAAAGAACTAAACCCGTTCGTAGTGAAGGAGTTCACGTCTGCGGGAGATAGTAAAATCAACGTCTTTCTAAGATCTTTTGCGGATATTTTCTTCTCCACAGGAAGGTATTTACTCCTTGGACTTCTTGTAGCAGCCCTTTTCAAAGTCTTCATACCCGAGAACCTGGTAAAGGATTTCTCAGATTCGAAACTCTCTTACCTTGTTATCAGCCTTGTAGCTGTTCCTATATATGTGTGCTCAGGGGAGGAGGTTCCCATAGCTAGATCACTACTCGATCTTGGCATGACTCCGGGACAGGCTGTTACCTTCATGCTCGCATCGACGGGTGTATGTATACCCACGATTATGGTGCTTACTACGTTTTTACCTAAGAGAATAGTAATCCTGTATGCTATTTCTTGGTTTGTCTTTGGAGCTCTAGTTGGCCTCGTATCGGATAGGTTAATTTTAAGTGATCATGTTCGTAAAGATCTTGCCTCCTGAGGTAAGGAGCAGGATAGCTGCTGGGGAGGTAATAGAGTCTCCCACGGACGTAGTCAAGGAGCTTGTGGAAAACTCCTTAGATGCGAAAGCCACAAGAGTAGAAGTAGAAATCCACAAGGGGGGAAAGAGGCTTATCCGAGTTCAGGACAACGGGACGGGAATCCATCCCGAGGACATAGAGAAGGTAATCCTCCAAGGAACTACGAGCAAAATAGAAAATGAGGAGGACCTCCTCAAGATTACCACCTACGGCTTTAGAGGAGAAGCACTTCATTCCATATCAAGCGTTAGCAAGTTTACACTAAGGTCAAGGTACTTTCAAGAAAAAGAGGGCTGGGAAATAAGGGTTGAAGGAGGAAAGCCTCTTGGAAAGGAAAAAGTGGGAATGCCCGTAGGAACCGAGGTCGAGGTGAGGGAACTATTTTACAACCTTCCGGTCAGGAAGAAGTTTTTAAAGAAGGAAGATACCGAAAGGAGGAAGATTCTTGAGCTTATAAAGGAATACGCTCTCGTGAATCCCGAGGTTGAGTTTATCCTGTTTGCAGAAGGAAAGGAGAAACTGAACCTCAAAAGAAGCAGCTTGAAAAAGAGAGTAGAGGAGCTCTTTGAGACCCCCGTTGAGGAGCTATCCGAGGAGAGGGAAGGAGTAAGACTTAGAACTTTTATTGCAAGAAACCAGAGGCAGGGAAAGTATTACCTCTTCATAAACTCAAGACCTGTCCAGAACAAAAATCTCAAGGAATACCTGAGGAAGGCTTTCGGATATAAGACGCTTGTTGTTCTCTTTGCGGAGATGCCTCCCTTTATGGTGGACTTCAACGTCCATCCCAAGAAAAAGGAAGTGAAGATAATGAAGGAAAGGAAGTTCTTGGAACTCATCCGAGAGCTTGCGGGGAGAAAGAGGGAATTTGTTGAAATTCCAAAGCTTTCCCAAAGCACCGCAACCTACGAAAGTACTTACGAAATTCTTGGACAGCTCAACAACACCATAATCCTCGTAAAGAGCGGGGAATACCTCTACTTCATAGACCAGCACCTCCTTGACGAGCGTATAAACTACGAGAAAACGGGAGATGAAAATGTAGCTTGTAGAATTTCGGTAAAGGCAGGAGAAAAGCTTTCTGAAGAAAAGATTAAAGAGATGATAAAAGCCTGGAGGAACTTAGAAAACCCCCACGTCTGTCCCCACGGAAGACCCATATATTACCGCCTTCCCCTCAGGGAAATTTACGAAAAATTAGGTAGACAACTCTCTTGAAATTTTAAAGACCACCCAAAGGGCAGTAATTAGATATGGAAAATAACTAAAGCTTCGGGAAGAAGTGTTTTTCCTCCACTTCCGCCAGTTCTGCTATTGTTGTACTTTTGAAGAAGTTAAGGACAGTTTGTTTTAGCTCCTCCCACTTGTCGTGGACAACGCAAGGATTGGAATTATACTCCCTGCACTTATGAGGTACAAGAATGCACATCTCGTATTTGTAGGACTCCCCGAAGGCTTCAATTACGTCCCAAATTGTTATCTTTTTGGGATCCTTTGCAAGTCCGAAGCCGCCCCTCGGTCCCTTAACAGAATGAACGAGTCCTCTTTTTGCGAGCTCGTGTAAAACTTTTGAGAGAAAAGGTCTCGGTATCTTGTGAGCCTTTGCAATTTCTTCCGCCTTCACTAACCTGTCCCTGTTCAAAGCTAAGTATGCCAAGCCTATAAGGGCGTATCTAATTGTATCTGAAAAAATCATCCCTTTATATTATATAAACCCTTCATGCGTTATAAACAATGGTGCACTTAGGCAAGATCTACTTGCAGATAACCCATACCTAGAATTTCGCAACGTCTTTTGTCGGTTTTAAATGTTGTTATGTCTCGCAAGGATTTTGTATAGCTTCTATAAGTTTTGTATTATGCAACCTAATAGGATGTTGATAAAGGTGATTATTACTAAGAGATTCTTATCATTGCGGAGTGATTTATGGTTGTGGTAAGAACCGGTTTTGGAGGCATATAAGACTTTCCAATGAAACTTCAAGATATGATACACTAAGACACGATATTTAATTTTTTTCGGAAATTACATCATGAAATAGAAATTTTTCCATTCTATTCTTTCCGTTAATTTTGGCGTTCCACAAAGCATTTTCGAGCTTATACATTATTTTTTCTATACTATCCATCTTTTCATATCTGGTTATTCCCACAGAGATTGTTAAGGGATAATTGTAGTTTCCTTCAAAGAAGTCCTTTACTTTATCTATAAACTTCTTAGCTACTTTTTCAGCACCTTCCAGCGATGTCTCAGGGAGTATAACTACAAACTGGTCGCTATCCAAGCGCCCTGCTATATCGGACTTTCTGAGGTTTTTTCTTATGAGAAAACCAAGGTCCTTTAGCATTTTGTCCCCCACACTACGTCCTAAGATCCTGTTTACTTTTTTAAAATCGTCTATATCTATTAGAAGTACAGATAGATCCTTTCCGGTTCTTTTCGCTAGCTCTATCTGCCTAAGTAGCATTTCTTCGATAATATCTTTCTTGTATACACCGGTAAGTTTATCACAGAGTATTCTTTCCTCGTCTAGGAGTTTTTTCAGTTGAAACTGAATGGTTAAGCCAGTCCATATAAGTATAGCACTGAACAGTAATAGGAAAAAAGGAATATACGTTTCAACGTTATCTAAACGGTAGTAAACGTAGGCAAAACCTCCCAGGAGAATTATGTATACGATGTAAATTAACAGAATGTATTTCCTTATTTTTCTTATAATTCTTTCCATCTTCCCCCCTTTAGTATTTTATTGAGTTATATACCAAATAAAAAAGTAGTTGAATTAGAAAACGAGAAACCCTATAATTTATTTTTTGTAAGGGCCCGTAGCTCAGCTGGATAGAGCAGGGGATTTCTAATCCCCAGGTCGGGGGTTCGAGTCCCTCCGGGCCCACCACTTTACTTGATTCTAATATCAACAATTCCCCTCACTCCTATATCTACTTTACTTTTATCTTTCCCTTTAGCTGCACACGAAAGGAGTAAGGAAATAATACTAAGTAAGATTACGAACTTTTTCATCTTCAAAGATTTCTTTAAGAACTGAAATTACCGCTTCTTTAGTATCTTCTCTCTTTAAGGCGAACTCTATAACTGTTTTCAAGTAATCTGTGGGATTTCCAGTGTCATAGACTTTATTCTCTACTTTGTAAGCGTATATCACTTCGTCCTGAAGCAAAAGCTTCATGGCGTCTGTTAATTGGATTTCTCCCCCTTTCCCGGGTTTGGTTATTTTGAGCTTCTCAAAAATTGTAGGAGTGAAGGTATACCTTCCCACTATGGCGAGGTTCGAAGGCGCTTCTTCGGGAGAGGGTTTTTCTATAAGGTCTTCAATAACGTAAACGTTCTCTTCAATCTCTCTCACCTTTGCTATACCGTATTTTGAAATCTCTTCTCTGGGAACCTCCATAAGAGCTACTATAGAATTCCCGAATCTTCTAAAGAGTTTTAGCATCCTTTGGAGTTCTTCTTTTTCGTTTTCCAGGATTATATCTCCTAAGGCTACGAGGAAGGGCTCATTTCCGACGGCAGGTTCTGCAGTTAAAACAGCGTGTCCAAGACCGAGCTGTTCCTTTTGGCGTATATATATAGGGTTTATCAGATTCGCTATATCTCTAACTTCTTTCAATAACTTTTCTTTTCCGTTTTTCTTTAGGTGTTCTTCTAGCTCGGGGCTGTAGTCAAAGTGGTTCTCTATGGCTCTTTTGTGTCTTCCGGTTACGAAGACTATATCGGTAATGTTTACTTCTATGAGAGCTTCCACTATGAACTGGATAATAGGCTTGTCTATTATTGGAAGCATCTCTTTGGGCATTGCTTTGGTTGCCGGCAGGAATCTTGTCCCCCATCCCGCCACCGGCAAAACAGCTTTCCTAATTTCTCTCATAACTCCCTCCTTCTTAAAAGTTTAAGAGATTTTTTAGTTTTTCTTCCAAGGAGGAATCTCTTGAGGAGAATTTTTCAAGGTAGTTAACCACGTATTTTCCTATGATGTCTGTCTCTACGTTAAGGAGGTCTCCGACTTTTTTAAACTTCAGGTTAGTATTTTCGTAAGTGTGAGGAATTATGTTTATAGAAACTTTATTTCCCTGAACTGTATTGACAGTTAAGCTTATCCCGTCAAGGGCGACTGAGCCCTTTTCAACGAAATATTTTTCCCAACCGGGAGGTATTTCAATTATTAACTCTCTATGTTTTCCAAGGTTTCTAAAGGAGGTTATCTTTGCTGTAAAGTCAATGTGCCCCTGAACTATGTGTCCGCCGAGTCTATCTCCTACTTTTAGGGCTCTTTCTAAGTTTACAAAATCACCGATTTTTAGAAATTTTAGATTAGTTCTCTCAAGAGTTTCGGGAGAAAGCTCAAAGCTAATTTTGCCTTGTTTTACTTCAACAACTGTGAGACATGCACCGTTTACCGCTACGCTGTCACCTATTTTTATGTCCACTAAGGTCGTTTCCACGGTTAGAAGGGCTCCCTCGGGAGATTTTTTAAAATAGGTTACTTTCCCTATTTCTTCAACGAGTCCCGTAAACATCTCAGATAGCTAAGCGTTTGTTTAATCTGTAAGCTTCCCTGTCTATGGGTTTGTATTCTTGAGCCATTTCAAAGTCTTCTATGTAGAACTTGCCTTTTTCGTAGGCTACGAAACCAGAGGGTTCTCCTGCAAGGAGACTCTCGTAAGCCACAACTCCGAACTTCGTTCCCATTATACGGTCAAAGTGGGTGGGGCTTCCTCCTCTCTGGATATGTCCGAGCACCGTAGAGCGTATCTCCCCGTATTTTTCTCCTACCTTTTGTCTTAGGAATTCCTCCAGCTCTTTGGCACTTCCGTAGCCTTCCGCGAGGACTATTATGAAGTGGAGTTTTCCCATTTCTTTAGCTTTTTCTATTTCTTTCGGTATCTCTTCTTTAGGGAACCTTTCTTCCGGTATGAGTATAAGTTCTGCTCCCGTGGCGAGTCCTGCCTCTACCGCTATGAATCCCCTGTTTCTTCCCATAACCTCAACAATGAAAATTCTTTCGTGGGAACTTGCTGTATCCCTAATTTTGTCTATTGCGTCAACAGCATTCCTGAGAGCGGTATCGTATCCTACGCAGTATTCCGTCCCTCCCACATCGTTATCTATGGTGCAGGGAACTCCTATAACGTGAATTCCTGTCTCCTCCGCTATGACTTCCGCCCCTTTTAGAGTTCCTTCTCCTCCTAAGATTATTAGAGCATCTATTCCTTGCTCTTTGAGGTTCTTGTAAGCCTTTTCTCTGTATTCAAGCCTTTTGAAGCGTTCCTCCCGTGAGGATAGGAGAATCGTTCCTCCTCTGTCCATTATTCCCCCCACGTCCCTGCTTGTGAGCTTCTGAAAGTCTCCCTCTATGAGTCCTCTGTAGCCTCTCTTAATTCCTATGACTTCGTTCCCGTTTAGCTCAGCACTTCTTACAACCGCTCTTATTACGGCGTTCATTCCGGGGGCGTCTCCCCCGGAGGTTAAAAGTCCTATACGCATACTTTGAATTTTAAACTCTTTCTTTTAAGAGCTTCATAACCTTTTCTTTTAATTCACTTAAGAAGAGAAGTGCCTGAACGGGAGTCGTATTCCCTATATCTATCTTTTCTATTTCTTTCAGTATCTCTTCATACCTTTGTAGTTTTTCGTGCTCTTCGGACTTTTTGAAGGTCTCTTCAAGGTAGGGAAGGACTTCCTGCTTTAATCTGGGCTTTTCTTTGCTCCTTTCTTCCAGCTCTTTGAGGATTTTCTTAGCCTCCCTTATGAGCTCCTCGGGAAGTCCCGCGAGTTTAGCTACTTCCACGCCGAAGCTCCCTTCAGCCTTTCCTTCCTTGAGTATGTATAGGAATCTGATTCTATCTTCCTTCTCTTCCACTTCCATGTGATAGTTCTTGACTCCTTTAACTTTTCCCTCAAGCTCAGTTAGCTCCAAGTAGTGGGTAGCTAACAGGGTTTTAGCCTTCACTTTTTGGCTCAAGTATTTCACGAGCGCCTTTGATATTGCTATTCCGTCGTAGGTGGAGGTTCCTCTTCCAACCTCGTCAAGGATTATTAAGCTTTTCTCCGTTGCGTTATTTAGAATGTTTGCAACTTCTAACATCTCGTTCATAAAGGTGGAAACTCCAAGAGCGAGAACGTCTCCCGAGCCTATTCTCGTAAATATGCCGTCAACGATGGGGATTTTTGCATAGCTAACGGGGAGGAAACTACCGATGTGGGCAAGAAGCGTAAGGACTCCCACCTGTCTTATGTAGCTGGACTTTCCCGCCATGTTGGGACCTGTGATTATGTGTATAAAAGCTTCTTGCGTTAGGTTAGTGTCGTTAGGAACGTAGTTCTTGGTGTGCTCTTCTATTACGGGATGTCTTCCCTCCTTAACAATTAGCTCGTAGTCCTCGTGAACTTCGGGCTTCTTCCAGTCTTTCTCGTAAGCTATCTGAGCCAAAGACTGGATGTAGTCAATTTCCGCCACGAGCCTCGCGTTATTTCCGACCTTTTCAAGCTCTTTTACGACTTTGTCTCTGAGCTCTCTGTAGAGTTCGTATTCCAGCTCGTTTATACGTGTTTGAGCAGAGAGGATTTTCTCTTCTAACTTTTGGAGTTCTTCGGTTGTGAAACGCTCCGCGTTTGAAAGGGTTTGTCTCCTTCTGAAGTATTTTGGGACGTATTTGAGGTTAGGTTTTGTCACCTCTATGTAGTATCCCATCACTTTGTTGTAGCCTATCTTTAGGCTCGCTATTCCCGTCTCTTCACGGAGTCTCTTTTCGTAATCCCTGAGGAGGTTTTCAGCGTTCTCTTTTATGAACCTGAGCTCATCAAGGTATTGGTTCACACCTTCCTTTATTAGTCCTCCGTCTTTTACGTGTATGGGAGGGTCTTCAACGAGGGTGTTTTCAATTTCCTGAGCTACGTGGGAAACTTCCTCTAACTGTTCACTTATTTCTTCAAATACCTGCGAAAGCAGGTCCTTTAATACTTCTCTTAAATCCTCTACCTTCTTTAAGGAATTCTTGAGGTGAACGAGCTCACGAGGGGTTGCCATATTGGAGCTTATTCGGGAAACGAGTCTCTCAAGGTCCGACATGCCCTCCAAGATTTCCCGAATTTTCTCGTGAGCTTCGCGGTTTTTTATAAGTTCTTCAACGCCTTCTTGAATTTTCCGGACTTTCGTTAGACTACGAAGAGGATTTAGAAGGTAGAACCTTAGCCTCCTTTTTCCCATTCCCGTGAGTGTTCTGTCTATGGTTCGGTAAAGGGAGATGTCTTTTCTTCCCTCTATGCTTTCTAGGATTTCCAGTCCTTTTACCGCTTTTAGGTCAAGCTTTACGTATCCTTCGTCGTAGTAAGGTTTAGGCTTTTGTATCAGAGGAGTGAAGTCCTTTTGGGTGGTTTTTGCATAAAGGTAGAGTGCTCCTAAAGGAAGAAGGATGTCTTCTTCTTCAAAACCGAAGGCTTTAGCACTTAAAACTCCGAAGGATTTTAAGAGCTCTTCTTTTCCGTCCTCAAAGAATGTATCTTCAAGTTCCGTTATGTGAACTTTTAGGACTTTTGTCAGCTCTTCTGGGAGTTTTTCGCCTTTTTTGATTAGCACCTCTTTAACGTTCAGTTTGGAAAGTAAGGTCAAAAGTTCGTCCCTTTTTACCTTCGCACCGAGGAAATCTCCCACCGCGAGGTTCAGATATCCAACGAAATATGAACTCCCCTTTTTGTAGATACTTGCGAGACCTCCCGTTTCTTTTTCAAAGAAGGTTCCCGGAGTTATAACTCTTATGACTTCTCTTTTGACTACTCCCTTTGCTTTTGCTGGGTCTTCCACCTGCTCACATATGGCTACCTTATAACCTTTGCTCACGAGCTTGGCTATGTAGTTGTTGGCGGAGTGATAGGGTACTCCGCACATCGGAATCCTTTCCCTTCCCTTTCCCGCGGGACGGGATGTCAGCACGAGATTTAGCTCCTTTGAGCCTATAACCGCATCATCGTAAAAGAGCTCGTAGAAGTCCCCAAGTCTAAACAGAAGCAGGCAATCAGGATACTGATTCTTGAAATAGTGATACTGGGCAAGCATAGGAGTTAGCTCTTTATCTTCTTTCATAAGATTCTTAATTTATTACTTTTTGAGTTAAATACCTCGCTGTCGCTCGGTGTTGATTTTGTGGGAATCCGCCACTTCTGGGGCTTTTACAGGATTGTAGGTCTATGGGAAATTTAGTTCATTTGATAAAGGGTAGTTTACGAAATAGACAAGAGGAAATAAGGAAGTATGATGTGTCCTAAATGTGGAAAAAAGAGGGAGAGAAAGCGGACAAGAGAATGTAAACATAGATGAGATGTGAGAGTTATATAGGGACAAAGGAAATGAAGTATAGGAGAATAAATAGAAATGAAAGAGAATGCCAAGAGGGAAAATAGAGATATGGGCTAATTGGGAAGTTAGAGGAGTGCTTTAAAAAGAATTGGAAAGAGAGAGGATACAAGCGAAAGTAAAAGCAATAGCTGTAGTTTTGTATTTTAACGGATTGTCCTTTAGAAAGGTAGCAAAAGTTCTAAAGCAAACAATGGGAATAGAAGTTAGTCCTGAGGCAGTAAGGCTATGGTGGCATTCATTGGCTAAATTCCTAGGAAGTATCAGTAGAAATGAGGTTTTTTAGACACATAAAGCATAGAATGAAAGCTTTTTACAAGCGTTTTCCTCACAATTCTAAATATGAAACTGTCTGGTCTTGGCTCGCTTCCTTTATCTTCGTTAAATCCCTCTCCTCTAATGTTTAATCTTGGCGTTCTCCTTTTCCATCTCTAAAGAGAATAAAGAAGTAGGTTTTTTGTTTTTTATATCCTTCCCCCAAAAAGACAGTACCCGTTTTTCTTAAAACATTATTAGAAAGTTTTATCCCTGGAGCTTGAGGTTTTTTATTATCGGGGCTTGCGCCCCGTCCTCTGGGGGCAAGCCCTTTTCTCAAGTTTGAACTTTACAAAGAAAGGTTTTGGTATTATACTTAACTATCCAGTGATAAGAATTTTGTGAGGGTTTTGGTTTTGCCCCCATTAGGCAGGGATTTTACCTTCCCTGCCTTCCTTAGTCAACCTTTTTAACTTCTCAAGGTAATTACCATTAACTAAGCCCATTGTGTTTCTAAGAGTAGAAATCTCTAACACACTTCCAACAGATTTTTTAACCAAACCACAAACTAAAAAGAGAAAATCCTTAAAGTTTTCACAAAACTAAAACTAATTCTTCCCTAAGCCCTTTAGCTACTTCGGGATTTATTCCCAAACTTCCTGTCCAAAGAAGTTTGATAATTGGAAATTAGCAGTTTTATAGGACGTAATCAATATTCCTCTTGAAAATCAATAGCTTGATGGATTAAACAATATTAAAATATTTTGTTCAACCGTCCTTAACCGTCCCGTTAACGACCCCCCACCGTGGGTGTACCGTTAGTACACCGTCAGTTCACCGTCAGTTTACCGTCAGGACACCGTATTTTCCGTAACGGCTGTTAAACTTATTTAGTGAAAATGCCCAATGACTATACACGAATATTTCAACTGATTGATGGGTTTATAGAGAAAGTAGGGGCAAAATGGATTTTGTTTTATTTTTACGGAGATTTTTTTGGTTAGGGTAGGGGTATCTGCCGAAGAAAAGAAGGAGGATGCTTTAAGAAATCTTCTTACTATGGCAGCTGAAGGGGATAATTCTGAGTTGCGGTTTGGGTTAATTAGTCATGTAGCACGTATAGTTTTACAGGACAAAACTTTGTTTCACAAGCTCCTTGAAAAGGAAATAGTTAATGTTGAATTCATGACCCTTGTTTTCATGAGGATAGAAAAGTGAACCATGCATGTTCACGAAAATGTAAAGAACTCGGTTGTAGAGTTCATAAGGGCATACCTTGAGGATAAACACTTTGTAGAGCCAGAGTTTTTTGTAGGTTATAAAAGGATAGATATAGCCTTCAGGAATTTGAGATTTTTGGGAGAAGTAGAACCTAATGAGGTCAAGAAAGAAACAGAGGGAATTGCTCAACTGGAAGGGCACGCAAAACTGGTTTTAGACACAACGGGATATGAAGAGGTTTACGGAGCGGTATTTTGGGCTACCAATGATAAAGGAGACAAATGGGGAGCGGAAGTTTATAGGTTTTCAGGTCAAAACGGAGAGGTAAAGAAGGAGTTATTGGGAACCGGAAGGGAAACCTTAAAAGAAGTTGTTTTAAGTGTTTCAAGGGAAAGAATACCTCTCACTACCTTATCATAATATAATCAATGATTTAATTATAAGAGTTATTGACCACAACATATACAACGGACATAACACATACAATATTTATGGAAAAGATCTACATTCAATCTCTGATAATAATAGTACAGAGGGGGAGTACAATGGAAAGATTCCTTATACTTCTAGTTATTTTTTTAGGGTTGTTGAATTCTTGTATCGATAATGATAACAGTAGAAGCTTCAACTCTTCTTTAGATGGTTCAAGTGAAGCATATCAAGAAATCCAAAAACTCATTGATGAAGGCAAATTACCGAAACTTGACACCAGCACCAGCTTAAGAGGTAAAGAAGTGGACGGTATTCGTGAAGATGTTCTGAAAGAGATTGAAAGAAAGTTTAAAGAAAAGTATAAGGATAAACCTGATATCTATAAAGCAATTATGTTATCAGCATGGCAAGCCCAAAGAATATTTGATGTTAATCCTAGAGATAAAGAACAGGTAAAACATGTTTTTAGGTTAATAGAAGTTTCAGCAGAATGCACTACACAAGCTTATGATAAATATGCAATTCCATATTTAGAAAAAAAATATGGAATTAAATATCCTGATTTTCTAAATATTAAAAATGCTGAAAAAGAATACAATAAGGGTTTAGATGAAGCACTAGATAATGATATCTATATAGAAGCTATAACGTTTAATGCTTATGAAAGGGCAAAATTTTATGATAAATTCAGTCAGACTTTATCAGGAACTGTAAGTTCGGATATAAACGAAAAATTGAATCAGGCAGATATAGGTGCCTGTGAGTTTATGGAAAGAATCAAAAAGGAATGGGAAAAAACCGGAAACATCACAAAGATAGACTTTTATCAACTTCTTGAACAAATGAAAAAAGAAAGGGAGGGGCAAAAATGAGAAAGATAATTTTTCCTATATTTCTTATATTATTTGCCTTGATACCTATAAAAACTTATGCAAATACCTCATATCCATGGTGCACCGATAGAAAAGTTGTCGTTGCTCATGTTAATGGTATGTTAGTAGCTCCGATTGAAGCATCACGTAATCTAAAAAAGTTGTAATATATGAAGCCAATAAACTAAAAGACTTTTTCCTAAAAAACTATTTTTCAGGATATGACCTGAAATTGTTGTATAACTATCATCACTCTGAAGTTAGAGATGCGGTGGAAGCTTATATACAACTTGCTCAAGAAATAGGTATGTCCTATGAAGAAGCAAGGAAAACTTTATTTTTATGGTATATGGCTTTGTCTGGCGCACTGATAGGATTTACACCCTCTCCAGTAATTAAAGTTTTAATCACAGAAACTTCGTCTATATTAGCGTTAAAACTTAATGAAATCTATGAAACTCAAATTGAAAAATTACTTGCAAACTATCAGGAGCATAAACAAAAAATTCAAGAATGGCTTAACAGAGGATTTCCTATAATTTTTGTAGCTCACTCACAAGGAAACTTTTTTGTTAATGCATATAGCGATAAAGGATGGTTACAACCAACCGATACCAATGCTCCTCCACCTGTAATAAGAGTAATTCATCTTGCAACACCAACTACGAAAACGGCTTTCCAAGATTTTAGATCCCCATACTATACAGCAGCAGAAGATTTAGTTATTGCTAAATTTGTGAGAGCTTTAGCAAAAATAGGCCTTGATGCGAATATTTTACAACCAAACATCAGTCTCGGATGTGGTGATTGTGCATCAGAGCTAAATGATTTTACCGTACACAGTTTTACAAAAGTTTACCTTAATTTGAAATATCCTTTAGATAAGCCTTTCTTGGAAATTGTAAGGGAAGATATAGAACGTTTTACAGAAGAAATGATAAACGAATGGTATACTAATTTGATAGGGACTTCTTCAGGAGATCCTTTTTACGAATTCAACAAATTAGCTTTGAATGATACATGTCCTATATGCGGAATAGATCCTTTTTCAATAACGGATAGGCAAATAGACCCTCCCCGTTTTGAAAAATTGACGTGCGGTTCCTCAGTAGAGGCAAGCGGTGGTTATCAAGTTACTACAATTATAGTAGATGTTTCTGAACTACCTAAAAATACTACCTTGCATAGTTATTTCGAACCGTATTATATACCTGACTCTATATGTATAAGTCATCCACCAGGTGTGGAACAGGTAAAGGAGATCAAGGTAGGAAGAAGGGTAGGGACACCAAACTTGCCTCTGAATTCCTACTTTAAGGTGAATACATATAGGGAAATGAATCCACTGACCAGTAAGGTTGTAGTTATAATTGTGGGTGAAGAACCATCAACAGCTTGGAATTTCTCACTATCATGCGAGTAGTATTTATATTTTCACAAAATCAACACCGAGCGAAGCGAGGTATCTAAATTAATTAAAATTCTAAAAATCTCAAACTAAATTTATATACATGGATAAGACTCTTATTGAAGAAAGGATTGACCTCGGCAGATACGACGAAAGGTTTTACGCAATTGTAGGAAGGGGGGATGAAAACGTTAAGTTCTTCACCACCTTCTTTGACGTTAGGATAGTTCCGAGGGGAACGGAGCTAATCATTAAGGGAGAAGAGGAGAAAGTAAGGAACTTCGTAAATTTCCTAAAAGCTGTCTTGAAAAGGCTTGAGCATGAACGTTTAACGGCGGAAGAAGTAAGGGAATACGCCAAGCAGTTCCTAAAGAGCGTTGAGGCTTACGAGATTGAGGAGCAAAAAGGAAAAGAAGAGAAGGAGCTTGAGGAAGAAGTTATTCTTATCACTCACAGGAAGAAGGCAATAGTTCCCAAAACAGAAACTCAAAAGAGGTATATAGACGCTATCAAAAAGAACGATATCGTGTTCGGAATAGGACCCGCGGGAACGGGAAAGACCTACCTCGCTATGGCTATGGCACTTGCTCACCTAAAAGAAGGAAAGGTTAACAAGATTATTCTTACGAGACCTGCGGTAGAAGCGGGAGAAAAACTTGGATTCCTCCCGGGAACGATAGCAGAAAAGGTTCATCCTTACCTGACGCCTCTCTACGACGCCCTTTACGACATGGTGGATTACGATAAGGCTAACTATATGCTTGAGAGGGGAATTATAGAGATAGCTCCGCTCGCCTTCATGAGGGGAAGAACTTTAAACGACGCCTTCATAATCCTTGACGAGGCTCAGAATGCCACCAGAGACCAGATGAAGATGTTCTTAACGAGAATAGGTTTTGGTTCAAAGGCTGTAGTCACGGGAGACGTAACTCAGATAGACCTTCCCAAGAAGAAGGAGTCCGGGCTCATAGAGGCTATGGAGGTTCTGAAAGGAATTGAAGGTATAGAGTTTGTATTCTTCAAGCAGGACGACGTTGTCAGACATCCCATAGTGGCTAAAATTATTAACGCTTATGAGGAATACGAAAAGAAGAGAGAACAGAGTGCTCGTAAAACTGAAAAAGAGGAAGATAAAGAAGAAGGAAATTGAGGAGTGGTTATTAAAGGCTTTGGAAGTTCTCGGACTGGAGAGTATTGAGATTTCGGTTTATATAACCGACGACCAAGAAATTAGGGAACTAAACAAAACCTACAGGGGAAAGGACAAGTCCACCGACGTCCTTTCCTTTCCTCTTGACGAAACCTTTGATGGATACAGAATTCTCGGAGATATAGTAATCTCTCAAGATACGGCAGAAAGACAAGCTAAAGAGTTGGGGCATTCTTTAAAAAACGAAGTTAAGCGGCTCCTCATTCATGGTCTCGTGCACCTTCTCGGATACGACCACGAGAAGGGGGGGGAGGAAGAGAGAAAATTTAGAGAGTTAGAGGAGAAGATTTTAAGTAAACTTTAACCTATGGAGTATCACGTAAAAGACCTAAACCTCGCAGAAGAGGGACTCAGAAGAATTGAATGGGCAGAAAAAGATATGCCCGTCCTCAGACAGATAAGAGAAAGGTTCTCCAAAGAAAAACCCCTTCAGGGAATAAGAATTTCCGCCTGTCTGCACGTCACAACAGAAACCGCAAATCTAGTGAGAACCCTAAAGGAAGGTGGGGCAGAGGTTTACCTAACCGCTTCCAATCCCCTGTCCACGCAGGACGATGTGGCTGCAGCACTCGTTAAATACTTTGATATACCTGTGTTCGCAATAAGGGGAGAAGACAGGGATACCTACTACGCTCACCTCAAAGCCGTAATAAAGAAGGAGCCTCACGTCATTATAGACGATGGAGCTGACCTCATATCAACGCTCCACAAGGAGTATCCCCACCTTGCGGAAAAGGTCTTAGGGGGAATGGAAGAAACTACAACTGGAGTAATAAGGCTGAGGGCTATGGCTGAACAGGGAGTTCTGAAGTTTCCCATAATAGCGGTAAACGACGCTTACACAAAACACATGTTTGACAACAGATACGGAACGGGACAGTCTACCATAGATGGAATCCTTAGGGCTACCAACAGACTCCTTGCAGGCTCCTACTTCGTGGTTGCGGGATACGGATGGTGCGGTAAAGGTGTGGCTCAAAGGGCAAGGGGAATGGGGGCTATCGTTATAGTCACTGAGGTGGACCCCATAAAGGCTTTAGAGGCGAGGATGGACGGCTTCCTCGTAATGCCGATGAAGGAAGCGG
This sequence comes from Aquifex sp., assembly GCA_015487405.1. Lineage (GTDB taxonomy): Bacteria > Aquificota > Aquificia > Aquificales > Aquificaceae > Aquifex. The sequence continues at coordinate 17,656 of WFPV01000197.1, forward strand.
CAAAGCTCGGGGACTTCTTCGTCACAGTCACAGGGAACATTCACGTCATCAGGAAGGAGCACTTTGAGGTTATGAAGGACGGGGCAATAGTGGCAAACTCCGGGCACTTCAACGTTGAGATAGACATTCCCGCATTAGAAGAAATGGCGGTAGAGAAAAGAGAAATAAGAAAGAACGTAACCGAATACAAACTAAAGAACGGAAGGAAGATATACCTCCTTGCGGAGGGAAGGCTCGTGAACCTTGCAGCTGCAGAAGGACACCCCGCTTCCGTTATGGATATGTCCTTCTCCAATCAAGCCCTCTCCGCGGAGTATATTGTGAAGAACCACGATAAGTTAGAAAACAAGGTTTACAGAGTTCCAAGAGAAATAGACGAGGAGGTTGCAAGGCTAAAGTTGAAGGCTCTGAACATTGAGATAGATAAGCTAACCGAAGAGCAGGTCAAATACCTCCACTCTTGGGAAATGGGAACATGAGTAAGGTTGAGAAGCTCGCGAAAAAGTTGGGAGCTCAAATTATTCAAACCCACGCCTCGTGGGTTCTGCTCCTTTCCGATATCGTTTACAAGATTAAAAAGCCCGTAAACTTCGGATTTCTGGACTACTCCACCTTAGAAAAGAGAAAGGAGATGTGCTACAAGGAAGTGGAGTTAAACAGAAGACTCTGCTCTTGGATTTACCTCGGAGTCGTTCCCATAAGTGAAATAAACGGAGAGTGGGAGATAGAGAACGATACCAACGTAGTGGAGTATGCGGTCAAAATGCGTAGAATTCCCGACGAGGCTCTTCTCTCAAACAGGCTGGATAAGGCTACGACCGATGACCTAAGGAAAGTCGCAAGAGTAGTTGCGGACTTCCACCAAAGAGCTAAAAGAGTTGACGAGTTTGGAAAGATAGAAGTAATGAAGTTCAACACCGATGAGAACTTTGAACAGACGAAGAAATACGTAGGGATAACCATTTCTCCCGAGGACTACGAATATATAAAACAGAAGACGAACAGATTTTACGAAGAAAGAGCTGAACTCTTCGATAAGAGGATAAAGGAAGGAAGAATAAGAGACGGGCACGGCGATATAAGGACGGAGCACGTTGCTTTCTTACCTGAAGGTATCTGTATCTTTGACTGCATAGAGTTTAACGACAGGTTCAGATACGGAGACGTTCTGAACGATATGTGCTTCCTTTCTATGGAGCTTGAGTATTTCGGAAAAGAGGAACTCGCAAGTGCTTACGAGGAAGAGTATAAGAGCTACACAATGGACGAAGATTTTAACGTGATGCTTCCCTTCTTCAAGTGCTACAGAGCGTACGTGAGGGGTAAGGTAAACTCCTTCCTCCTTGACGACCCAAACCTCCCGAAGGAGGAAAAAGAAAAGGCAAAAGAGAGGGCTCAAAGGTTCTTTAAGCTCGCAAGAAGGTATGCCGAACAGTTTTAAGGTAATCCTGACCCGTGAGGAGGAGGACATAAAAAGGGATAAAGAGCTCTTTGAAAGGGTAGGTTTTAAGGTCGTAGAGCTTCCCTTAATCCGAACCGTTCCCCTTCCCGCGGAGCTTCCCCTACAAGACTACGATTACATCGTTTTCCAGAGCCAGAAAGCAGTTAGATACTTCCTTGAGAGGTGGGAACCATCTCCGAAAGCCAAGATAGTAGCGGTAGGCGAAAAAACTGCAAAGCTCTTAAAGGAGCTCGGCTACGAAGTCTTCAAAATGCCTGAAAAACAGAGTGCGGAGGGATTGATAGAGATATTTAAGGACCTGCCCTTCGGGCAGGTATTAGTTCCAAAATCAAAGATAGGAAGGAGGGAGCTTATAGATTTTTTAAAGGAGCATGGCTTTAAGGTTTACGAGCTTGACCTTTACACTACACAGCCCGTTTTATACCAAAGAGAAGAGTTCATCGCTAAGCTCGGAGAAGGAAAGGTTATTCTCTTCTACAGCCCTTCCGCGGTGAGCGCCTTTTTTGCAAATTTGCAAAAAAACGGGATGACCTTGGAAGATTTAAATCTGCAATTTGTAGCTATAGGAGAAACCACCAAAAAAGCTCTGCAGGAAGCAGGGCTTGAAAACGTCTTAACCCCTGAAAAACCAAAGACCGAAGCCATTATAAATCTCCTCAAAAATTTGGCATAAAATTTGCAAATAATAAATAAGGAATGAAAAGGGAAAAGACTTTAAAGGATAAGCTAACCTTTGAAGGCGTAGGAATCCACACAGGAGAAAAGTCTAAAATAATCCTTCATCCCGAAGAAGAGGGTAAAGGAATAACCTTCATAAAAGACGGTGAGAAAATCCCCGCTCTATACAGGTATGTGGTGAATACCAATCACTCCACCGACCTCGGAAAGAACGGGAAAGTGGTAAAAACCGTGGAGCACCTTATGGCTTCTTTACACCTTCTTGGAATAACGAACCTGACGGTAGAAGTTATAGGAAACGAGATTCCTATTCTTGACGGAAGCGGTTATCACTTTTACAGGGAGCTTTCTAAGAATCTCGTTGAGCAGAGCAGTTACGTAGATTACTTCGTTATAGATAAAACCGTTCGTGTAACTAACAACGGAAGCTACATAGTGGCTCAACCCTGCTCTTGCTTAGAAATTACCTACGAGGGAGAGTTTAAGAACTTCCTTGGAAAGCAGAAATACACCTTTACGGGGGAAAATCCTGAGGAGATAGTTTTTGCGAGGACCTTCTGTTTTGACTGGGAGATAGAAACCATAAGGAAGCACGGGCTCGGCAAAGGTGGCAGCCTTGAGAACACCCTAGTTCTCGGGAAGGACTGTGTTTATAACCCCGGAGGAATGAGGTACGAAGAAGAACCCGTTCGACACAAAGTTTTTGACCTTGTCGGGGATTTATACCTTCTTGGGAAACCCGTAAGGGGAAGGTTCTACTCTTATAAAGGTGGACATACGTTAAACTATAAACTCGTATTGAGTCTCATTTCTGAGTCTCCTCAGAGAAAAGAGATAGAACCTCAAGAAAATAAGGTTTTATGAAGGTATTCCTTTACGACACGAATCTTATTTTATCGTCACGAATATCATCTCAAATAAAGTCCCTCGGATACGAACTCGTGGAAAAAGATAACGCAAGGGAGGCTTGCGTAGCTCTCGTGAACTTAGAAGGACCGAAAGGTTTAGAGGTTTTAAAAGAGTTAAAAGAGAAAGGTGTAAAGGTGGTTGGCTACTGCGGACACAAGAACCTTCCCCTCATTCAAAAAGCTCAAGAGCTCGGGGCGGATCTCGTCGTTCCCAACAGCCAAGTAGCGGCAAATCTTAAGGAGATTCTGGAAAGGTTCTGTTCTACTTAAAATTTTTCTTATGAACCTCCTCAAGGTTTGGGAAAGGCACTTAGAAAAAACAAAAAGCGAGCACACTAAGGAAACCTACCTGATGCTCGTGAGGGAGTTTTTAAAGTTTCACAACATAGACTCCGAGGAGGTGGCGGAAAACCTGAAGCCTTCCCTTATCTACAAATACATTGACGAGGTGGAGCTTCACCCCAACTCCCTCTTAACGACCCTCTCCGCACTCAGATACTTCTTGAAGTTTCTACTCCGAAGGGAGTATTTAGACAGAAACCTCTATGAAAGCTTGGAAATGGCTATAGAGGAGGCGAGGGAAGAGCTAAACGCCAGAAAGACACCCAGATTCCCTAAAGCGCTAACAAAGGAAGAGCTAAAGAGAATCTTTGAAAAGGTAAAAGGAAAAAAGTATGAAAAGATTTACTCCCTCTTTCTATACAGCGGAATAAGGCTGGGGGAGTATGAGAAGCTCACAAAGGATAACTTCTACTTAGACAAGAGCGGAATACTCTGGATAAGACTTACACCGGAGATGACCAAGAGAAATAAGGGAAGGCTCGTTCCCATACTTTCGCCCGATAAGGAGGAGACCTTCAGGATTACCGAGAAGTTCTTAGAGTGGTTAGAAGACTATGAAGAGAACTTCAAAGTAAAAAGGGGGGTCCTCCAAGTTTACACCGACAGGTTATCAAAGAGACTGAACATAGATTTCAGCATCCACAGCTTCAGACACACTTACATCACGAACCTAATAAACTCGGGCTTTCCCGTGGAGGTGGTCAAGGAGTTTGCGGGACACTCAAGTGTCAAAACAACGGTGGAAACCTACTACAAGTTCAGTCAAAAAAGGGCGGAAGAGCTCGTCAGGAACTATCTTTTCTCAAATGCTTAAACTTTTTCTAAAGAAAGGAAAGGAGAAGAAGGTAAAACACTTCTATCCCTGGATTTTCAGGGATGAGATACAAAGGAAGGAAGGCAAAGGAATAGTAGCGGAGCTCTACGATTTTGAGGGAAACTTCTTAGCGAGAGGAACCTATTCCCCAAAATCCCGGATAGCCTTCAGAGTCTTGAGCTACGGAAAAGAGGAAATTAATAAAGATTTCTTTATTAAAAGAATTAAGGAAGCCTTAGAGCTCCGAAAGAACATTCCCTCCAACGCTTACAGAGTTGCCTTTTCCGAGAGCGACCTCCTTAGCGGACTCATAATAGATAAATACGCCGAAGGCGTCACCGTTCAAATAAGAAGCTATCCTATGGAAGAATTAAAAGATGAAGTTCTAAAGGCCATAGTAGAGACGCTAAAACCTGATTTTGTCTACGAAAGGAGCGACTTTAAAGGAAGGAGGGATGAGGGACTAAAAGAGTTCAAAGGACTGCTTTACGGAAATCTAAGAAATCCCGTTCTCATAAAGGAGAGGGATTTAAAATTTCTCGTTGACGTGAAAAGGGGACTAAAGACAGGCTTCTACCTGGACCAGAAGGATAACAGGGCTTACGTTTCCGGGCTTGTTGATGAGAATTCCAAAGTGCTTGACCTCTTTTGCTACACAGGAGGCTTTTCCCTTTACTGTGCGAAGAAGGGAGCCAAGGTTCTCGGAGTGGATATAAACGAAGATGCGATAAACCTTGCACGGGAAAACGCAAAACTAAACGGGCTTTCCGCAGAGTTTCTACAGGCTAATGCCTTTGACTTTATCCAGGAGACCACGGATAGATACGACCTCATAATTGCGGACCCTCCCGCAATAGCAAAAACCAAAAAGGAAAAGGAAAGTATACTCTGGGCAATCTGGAAGCTCGCTTATTACTCCTTTCAAAAACTAAAGAGGTTCGGAAGGCTCTTTATTTGCTCCTGCACTTACCAGATAAGCGTTGAAGAGATGGTTCGCCAGCTCAGATTCGCCGCAACTGATACCGGAAAGAGGATAATCGTCAAAGAGGTAAACCTACAACCCATAGACCATCCATACCTTCCTACCTTTCCCGAAAGCTTATACTTAAAGTGTATAGACAGCGTTGTGTTAAACTAAAGAGGGAGGGAAAGAAATGCGAAAAATAATAATACCTTTAGTAATTCTTACCTTTGCCTTTTCCCAGCAGATAAGCTACCACATCCTAAAAATAAACTCTCACCTCAGGGAGCTGAGGGAAGCAAACGCAAAAGAAAAAACCCCCTACCTCTACGGAAAGGTGAAGGGCTACGAGGAAGGAATAAAAATATTCGCAAAATACGGCGACGAGAAGGGAGTAGAGAAAGCTTACAAGCTCTTTGAAGAGAACACAGAAAAAGCGGTAAGGGGAGCCTACACAAACCGCGAACCCTACACCGAGCTCGTGATATACAGACCCAAAGTCAGGTACCTCTACCTTGGGGACGGTATAACCGAAGAGTATTACGTAGTCAAAGAAAACGAAAAGCAAGAATTTTTAGATTTAGTATCTTATGACGCCTTACGGCGTAGAGTAGAGTTTTTAAGAATGCATAACGCCAAGTATTGTGCACCCCTTTACTACGGAAAGAGCGAGGCACTCTTCAACCTAATCTCCTACGAGCTTTCCCGGAAAAAGCCCAGCAAAGAAATACTGTTAGACCTAAAAGACCTATTGGAGAAGAACCTCGTAATGGCCGAAGAGCTCGTAAGATACGCCATGAACAAAAAGCTTGACTGCTACATGAAGAGATGAGATTGAAAGCCCTTTTCCTCTTCTTCATACTCTTCTTCATCTCCTGCACCCAGGTTTACGACCCCCTAACAGGGAAGAAGGTCTTCACCGTTCTTCCTCCAGAAGAAGAGATAGCCATAGGAAAAAAGCTTGTCCCTCAAGCCATAACCGAGTTTGAAGGTCAGTATCCCGACAGAGAGGTGAGGGAATACGTAAAGAAGATAGGACTCTCCATAGCCGAAAAAACACCCAGAAAACTTCCCTACGAGTTCTTCATAACGAACTCCTCGGTTATTAACGCCTTTGCCCTCCCGGGAGGAAAGATAGTTATAACGAGGGGAATATTCCTCCTCTTTGACGAAGAGTGTGAGCTTGCGAGCGTCCTCGGGCACGAGCTCGGACACGTAAACGCAAGGCACCACGCCAGATTCTTAGAAAAACAGATGGGACTCTCTCTCCTCCTCCAGATTGGAGCACTACTCATAGGGGGGGAGACACTAACAGAGAGAGTAATCCTACGCCTCGCCGAGATGGGAGCTACCCTTTTATCCCTGAAGTTCAGCAGAGACCAGGAAAGGGAAGCCGACCGTCTCGGAGTTGAGTTCGCCGCAAAAGCGGGATACGACCCCAGGTGTATGATAAAGGTCTTTGAGAAACTAAAGAAAGAGGAAAAAGAAAGACCTCCCGAGTGGCTCTCCACCCACCCCCTTCCCGAAAACAGGATTAAAGAGGTGGCGGCGTTA
>WFPV01000198.1 GCA_015487405.1 Aquifex sp.
GGAGGATAGCGGTAGTCTACCTTCTTTTTCCAGCACTTCGTAAATATGCTCGTTTAAATACTGATTAATACTCCTGTATCCCTTGTCTATCAACCATTTCTTGAACTCCTTTAACACCTCTTCTTCAATCCTAAAACACACCTGTTTTTTCTTCCTCATACTTAACAATATAACCACTTGACAATATAAATGCAAGTTGATATATTAAGCATTAAAGATGAAAAGAACCTTTAGCGTGAGACTTTTTCCTACTCGTGAGCAAAAAGAAATCCTAAGAGAACTCCAGCTAAGATGTGCAAAACTATGGAATAAAGCTAATTACATCCTTAGACAACACTTCTTCAAAACAGGACAAATAATTCCATACGAAAAGCTCTTCCACCTCGTTAAAAACTCTGAAGAATACAAATCTCTTCCATCAGATATAGCTCAAGCTCTTCTTAAAAAGCTATCCGAAAGTTGGAACTCCTTTAGCAAACTTAAAAAGCTCCAAGAAAGAGGAAATTTACCTAAGCATATCAAAAAAGTTTCTCCACCGAAGTATTACAAAGATAGAGAGGAGAACAAAACTCTTCCGATGAATGTAATTCCAATTTTAAATCCGAGGAGCTATTCCTTAGGAGACTTTTTCTTTTCCTTTGCTATACCTAAGGATTTAAAGGAAAAATACTCAGTAAAAAAGAGACTAACAATCCTTGCAACCTACAAAATACCTTATGAAAACTTTAAATTAACAAGAGCTGAGATAGTAAGGAAAAACGGAAAATGGTATGTGCATGTAAGTGCTCAGGTAAAAGAGACTAAGAAAACAACAAAGAGAAAGAACTATGCAAGTATAGACCTCGGGATAAGGAACTTAATAGTTTTAGCGATATATGACGAAGAAAGAAAGCAAATAAGAGTTTATCAGTTTAAAAGCAAGGAACTGTGGAAAGAGTTCAAGTATTGGAATAGAAGGATAGCAAACTATCAGTCAAAACTTGTAAAAAGCGGACACAAAGGAAGCTCAACGAAACTCAGAAAGCTTTACGAGAAGAGAAACAGAAGGATAATTAATGCGATAAGGAGTATGGGAAACAGGATAGTAGAGCTTCTCAAAGGGTATGAAGTGAAGGAAGTGTTTATCGGGGACTTGACGGGGATAAGGAACGAGAAAGATTACGGGAAGAAAGTAAATAAGCTTTTGCATAACTTTTGGGTAAGGAGAAAGATAGAGCAAATTCTTAAAGACAAGCTTGAAGAAGCGGGAATAGGTTTAGTCCCTATTCCCGAGAACAACACTTCAAAGGTTTGTTTTAATTGCAAGGAAGGAGTAAAAAGACCGAGACAGCACTTTGTAGTTTGTGAAAAGTGCGGAAAAGTGCATTCGGATACAAACGGAGCGATAAACATTCTTTTAAAGGGACTTAAAAGGGAAGGATTAGAATGGGAGAAAATAAGGGAAGTGCATCTAATTTGGAAATTCAAACGAACAAACAAGTGGGTATTTAAATACTTGAGGGTATACAAAAAAGACAAAGATAAACTCCTTGTGAGGGGACGGGTGAATAACCCACCCGTGAGGGTAGCTCTCGTGAGCTACTCTCCAAAGTCAAGCTCCGCACCTTCGGTGCGGGGTGGTTGACACTTCTATATTAAGCCTTCCTCCTTGAAGGAAAAATACCCCTCCTCCGAGAGGATTATGTGGTCAAGGAGCTCAAACCCGAGGAGCTCACAGGCTTTCCTCAACCTTTCGGTGAAATTGATGTCGTCGTTGGAGGGACTGGGCTCTCCTTGGGGATGGTTGTGGGAGATTATTATCCCGTTTGCGGAGAGCTTTACCGCCTTAAAGAGTATGTCTTTGGGCTCTGCAAACACGGTATTGACTTTTCCTACCGCAACCACCTCGTAATCCAGGACCCTATTGCTCAGGTCAAGGAAAATAGCGATGAGGGACTCCCTGCGTTCGTCAAACTTGTCCCTGAGGAACTCCACCGCCTCCTTGGGATTTCTGATGAAGGTTCCCCTTTTTGAGAGCCTGAGGCGTTTTGAGAGCTCAATGAGAGCCTTGACCTGCAGGGCTTTAACGAGCCCAAGCCCTTTAATCTTTAAAAGCTCTCCGATATCCTTCTTTTCCAGCTCTTCCCATCCCATACTTACCAGCTCCTTGGCGAGTTTTAAAACATCAAATCCTTTGGTTCCAGAGCCCAAAATTACGGCGAGGAGCTCCTCGTCCGATAAATGCTCAGCTCCGAGTTTTAAAAGTTTTTCACGGGGTCTCAAATCCTCGGGAATCTCTTTTATAGATTTGTAAGAGTATTTCAAGTTATCCCAAGCTTGTCCCATATCTCATCGATCCTCTTTTTAATTTCGGGAGACATATCTATCACCTCGGGCCACTCCCGCGTGTAGCCCTCCTCCCTCCACTTAGTTGTGGCGTCAATAATCATCTTACCACCGAATCCCACCTCGTTAGTTGCGTGGTCTAAAACGTCTATGGGCCCCTTCAGGATGAGAACGTCCCTCTGAGGGTCCACGTTGTTCCCCCAAGCCCAGAGAACCTCCCCTATGTCTTGAACATTTATCCATTCGTCAAATACGACGATGTGCTTTTCTAAGGACATCAGTCCAAGCCCAAGAAGAGCGTAAGCCACCTTAAAGGCGTGCCCGGGATACCTCTTTTTTATGGAGACAAAGCAAAAGTTATGGAAACAGCCTTCCGCGGGAAGGTGGTAGTCCACCACCTCTGGGAGATTGAACTTTATTAGGGGGAGGAATATCCTCTCGGTAGCCCAGCCGAGGTATTTATCC
>WFPV01000199.1 GCA_015487405.1 Aquifex sp.
GTGTTTACTCCCACAATTCTTTAGCTTTTAAGGTTTTCATTATTTCCTTTGCTGTTTCGTGGATAAGTTTTTCCAAGATGGTATTTTTGATTTTCTTGAACCTGTAGCACAGGGTAGCGTGGTCAGGAAATTGAGGCAATAACTCTTTGAGCAGGAATTCTAAGTCTCTCAAAGAAAGGTTTTCCTCTTTTTGGAGAAGCGGTATCTAAAGTTTGGCATATTTTTTTTACCCCTTCTCTTCCTTCCTCTTCAGATTTTTTAAACAGGTTCAGTACAAGTTTAAGGAAATGAAGTAAATTTCCAAAAATCGCAAGTGGGCAAAATCCTTTTGTAAAACCCCGCAGAGCTCTTGAATTTCAAAACTTTTACAATCGCGTATCAAAACATCAAAGCATCTTGATGCTCAACATATGAATCTAAAACCCTTTTCTCTTGCCAAGTAGCCTCCTACTTTTAAACAAAGATTATATCAATTTCTTAGCTTTTCCCTCAGAAAGGTTTATCTTATTATTTCTGATGATGAAGAAGCTTATAACTAATTACACCCTTTCTGAGTTGAAAGAAGAATTCGAGAAGCTCGGTTTAGAACCATATAGAGCTAAACAGGTTTTTAGATGGATATATAAAAAGTTTGTTACCGATTTCGATAGAATGACGGACCTGTCAAAGGACCACAGAAGACTTTTAAATGAAAAGTTCGACTTTCATCCTCTCAAAAAACTTGAGAAGGTAGAAGCTCCTGACGCAACGAAATACTTATTCCAAACTTACGACGGTCACATAGTAGAAACTGTTCTAATTAAGGAAAGGGACCATTTGACCCTTTGTGTATCTTCTCAGATAGGTTGCGCGGTGGGTTGTACATTTTGTGCTACAGCGCTTGACGGACTTAAGCGTAATCTCATTACCGCTGAAATCATAGACCAGTATATTCAGGTAAAACAAGACATAGGAGAAGAAAAAATAAGAAACGTCGTCTTTATGGGGATGGGAGAGCCCCTTGCTAATTACGAAAACGTCAGAAAAGCCGTAGAAATAATGATTTCACCTGAAGGTATAGACCTATCTAAAAGGAGAATAACTATATCCACGAGCGGAATATTATCCCAGATAAAACGTATGGCACAGGACCCCGTAATGAGAGAAGTAAACCTCGCCGTATCCCTAAATGCGGTAACCCAAAAACAAAGAGAAAAACTTATGCCTCTAACAAAAACTAACACTCTTGAAGAGTTAATGGAAGTCCTGAAGAACTATCCCTTACCTAAGTATAGAAGGATAACCCTTGAGTACGTGCTTATAAAAGGAGTGAATGATACTCCGAAACATGCTGAGCTCCTTGCCAAACTTATTGGAAAACATAAAAAGAGATTTAAAGTAAACCTTATTCCCTTCAATCCTGATCCGAACCTACCTTACGAAAGACCTTCGCTCACGGACATTATGAAATTCCAAAAAGTATTGTGGAAACACGGTATATCCAATTTTGTAAGGTTCAGTAAAGGTGTTGAAGTTTTCGGGGCTTGCGGCCAACTCAGAGTAAAGAGGGTAAATATTTCCCTTGTAAAAATTTAAAAAAGTAGTAAGGAGAACGCCAAGTTTAGACATTGGAGGAAAGGTATTTAATGAAAATGAAGGAAGCGAGCCAAAACCGGACAGTTTCATATTTAGCATTGTGAGAAAAACGCCTGTAAAAGTTTCATCATCCTATGTTTTATATGCCTTAAAAACCTATCTACAACATTTCTACCGATACTTCTTAGAAACTTAGCTAATGAATGCCACCAGAGACGAAAAGCTTCTGGACCTACATCTATTCCCAATTAGCCCATATCTCTATTCTCCCTCCTCCTTATCTTGGCATTTTCTTATAAAACATTTCCACTTTCAAGAAATCACATATATTTTTGAACATATTTTCTTTTTAATACAGAAATTTTAATGGTAAGTATATAGCTCAAGAGCCTGTAAAAGTTATCGAAAAAAGCTCGGAAATAAGATAGCTATCGCTACCTACTAAGGGTGGATATATAAACTCGAGGAAGGGTTAGAAAAACAAGAACTTACAAAGAGAGGATACAACGAGGAAGAAGAGAAAGAGGTTTTTAAAGTGGTGTTATCCCTCCCAGAAGGGATAATAAATCAGAAAAACTTTGAAAATTAATCTTCATCTAAAACAACATTTTCCTCTATGGTATAGTAAGGAACTTCGTAAGAGGAGTAGTAGTAAGGCGTGTAAGCTACAAACTCTCCAGCACAAGTATCGACTCCTTTGAAAGCAGGTTTTATGCCGAACTTTTTCCTTAGTTCTCTTATTTCCTTCTCCTTCATTCCCTTAATTTTTGCTATCTCATAATCAGAATACCCGATCTCCTTGGCTTCTCTGAGAAGCTCCTCGCTCAGATTCTCCTTTTGTAGTATTTCCTCGAACTTTACTATTTCCTCTATGTTGAAGAGAAACCAGCGGTCTATCTTTGTAAGCTCGTAAACCTCATCTACGGTGTAGCCACGCCTGAACGCTTCAGCTATGTACCAGAGTCTCTGGTCGTTAGGATTACTAAGTCCCCTTTCCAGATCAAACTTATCAAGGTGAGAAAGCTTAGGAAATGCGAGTCCGTATCTGTCAAGCTCTAAACTTCTTACAGCCTTAAGGAGTGCTTCCTTGAAGGTTCTTCCTATAGCCATAACTTCACCTACGGATTTCATCATCGTGGTTAGTGTTCTATCTGCCTCTGGAAATTTCGGAAAGTCAAACCTGGGGATCTTTATAACTACGTAGTCTATTGAAGGCTCAAAGGAAGCCGGAGTGAACTTTGTAATATCGTTCTTCAGTTCATCCAACGTATAGCCAACTGCGAGTTTTGCAGCAACCTTCGCTATAGGAAATCCTGTTGCTTTTGAAGCCAAAGCGGAAGAACGAGAAACTCTCGGGTTCATCTCTATAACGTAAAACTCTCCACTTTCCGGAGATAGTGCAAACTGAATGTTCGAACCACCTGTATCAACACCTATAGCCCTTATAACCGCTATCGCCGCGTCCCTCAGCATCTGATACTCTTTGTCGGTTAATGTCTGTGTGGGAGCTACCGTTATGCTGTCACCGGTGTGAACACCCATGGGGTCAAAGTTCTCTATGGCACAAACGATTATGACATTGTCGTTTTTGTCCCTAACGACCTCAAACTCTATTTCTTTCCAACCAAGGAGTGACTTGTCCAGTAATACTTCGTGAATGGGTGATGTTTCGAGGGCAACTCTCAGTTTTTCTTTAAACTCCTCTATGTTGTAAGCTACTGAGCTTCCCGTTCCTCCTAGCGTGAAAGCTGGTCTGAGAATTACAGGGAATCCAATCTTCTGTATAGCTTTCAACCCTTCTTCCATAGAGCGGACTATGGCACTCTCTGGAACTTTTAGTCCTATGCTTTCCATGGTCTTTTTAAATAGTTCTCTATCCTCTCCCCTCTTTATGGCTTCGTAGTTTGCCCCTATCAGCTCAACTCCGTATTTATCCAAGACACCGGACTCGTAAAGCTCAACGGCAAGGTTTAGACCTGTTTGCCCTCCAAGGGTGGGCAAGAGCGCATCCGGTCTTTCCTTCTTAATAATTTCCTCTAATACTTCCGCGGTGAGTGGCTCTATGTAGGTGCGGTCCGCCATTTCTGGGTCGGTCATAATGGTTGCTGGGTTGGAGTTTACAAGTATAACTTCATAGCCTTCCTGTTTTAAGGCTTTACAAGCTTGCGTCCCTGAGTAATCAAACTCAGCAGCTTGACCTATTACGATGGGTCCCGAACCGATAATTAAGATCTTTTTAATATTCGTCCTTTTTGGCATACCTCTAAGTTTACATAATTTATTATTTCACCGAGCTTTGATAAGTCTCTCTTTTTTATAGGATATTATAATTTTTATCCATTTCCATCTATCGTCTCAAACTCCTCCATCTCTTCTATGAACTCCTCGTGGAGTGCTCTTACTGCAAGCTCAGTAAACTTTTCATCAATCAGACAGGAAATTTTTATCTCGGAGGTAGAAATAGCCTTTATGTTTATCCCGTTCTTTGCAAGAATCTCAAACATTCTTCCCGCAACGCCGTAGGCACTCTTCATTCCTATTCCTACTATGGAAATCTTTGCCACTCTATCGTCCCTGAGCACACTCTCCGCTCCTATCTTCTGGGCAATCTTTTTAACGAGCTCTTCTGTCTTGTCCGCGTCGTTCTTGTTCACGGTGAAGGACATATCGGTGTATCCGTCGTGGGAGACGTTCTGAACAATCATATCAACTACTATGTGAGCATCTCCGAGGGTTTTGAATATCTCCGCCGCTATGCCGGGCTTGTCGGGAACTCTTACTATTGTGAACTGGGTCTCGTTGGTGTCGGAGGTAACTCCCCTTACCACTACCTTCTCCATGACTTCTTCCTCCGGAACTATCCAGGTGCCCTCTTCGTCGGAAAAGGTGCTCCTTACATGTATTCTAACGCCGTATTTGGCGGCAAACTCAACACTCCTGATCTGCATAACCTTAGCCCCGAGGGAGGCAAGTTCCAGCATCTCCTCGTAAGAAATCTTCGGAATCTTCTTAGCCCTCGGGACTATCCTGGGGTCCGCGGTAAAGACTCCGGGAACGTCGGTGTTTATCTCACAGTCCGCCTTTAAAGCTGCGGCAAGTGCCACCGCAGTGGTGTCGGAGCCTCCCCTTCCTAAGGTCGTAATTTCCCAGTCTTCGGTCACTCCCTGAAATCCCGCAACTACGGGAATGTAACCTTCTTTTATTAAGTTAAGAAGTCTGCTCACTCCTATCTTCCTAATTCTTGCCTTTGTGTGAACATTGTCCGTTATTATCGGGACTTGCCAACCACATAGGCTAACAGCTGGATATCCGAGCTTCTGGAGCGTCATAGCAAATAAAGCTATCGCTCTCTGCTCTCCTGTGGCAAGGAGCATATCCATCTCCCTTTCGGGGGGTCTCGGTGTGACCTTCTTGGCGAGCTCTATGAGACTGTCCGTTTCTCCAGCCATTGCGGAGGAGACTACCACGGGTTTATAACCTTTCTTGTAGGCTTCAATGACTCTCTTGGCACAGAGCTCTATCCTTTCTAAGTTTGCTACGGAGGTTCCTCCGAACTTCTGAACCAGGATTTTCATTGGAGTGGAATATTATTTCACATGAGCGTTTAGAATTCAAACACTTCTAATCGTAAAGGACTACTTCAACCTCTTCCAGCGTATAGATACAGCCGCATTCATCCTTTATACTTTCTAAAAAAGCCCTTATCTTTTCTTCCTTATCTATAATCTCAACAACTACGGGAAGGTGGGATTTAAAGCTCAAGAGAGAAGGCTCCCTCAACCTTTTGCTCCTCCCGTATCCAGCGATTCCTCTAAATACCGTAGCTCCCGAAAGTCCCTCCTCCTTTGCCTTCTCAAGGATGAACTTATGGAGAGGCATTCCCTCCCTCTTTGCGTCCTCGTCGGTAAAGATTCTTAGGAGAATCTGCTTCTCAAACCTCATAACAGCCTTCCCAGGTTAAAGCCTAAGAATGTCCCCAAAATCCCCACTCCGTTAGTTATAAAGATATACAAGAAGAACTTTAGATACTCGCCTTCGGCGAGTAAGGAAAAACTCTCGTAGGAAAAAGTAGAGAAGGTCGTAAATCCTCCTAAGAATCCCGTAATCAAAAGTGCACGGGCAAGGGGATGGATAGCAAGCTTCTCAACGAGGTAGGAAAAGGCTATTCCTATGAGGAAAGCTCCCAATATGTTCACGAAAAGGGTTCCTACGGGAAACTCTAATCCCGCGAGCTTTTGGACATATTTAGAGAGTAAGAACCTGAGGATTGAGCCTACGGCTCCTCCTACTGCTACTGCTATAACTGTCCCCATTCCTTCACCTTCTCCAAGGTTATGAAGCAGTCCTTAAGGACTTCCCTGTTTTCCTCAAGGAATTTTAACACCTTTTCCCTTTCTTCTAATACTTCTATAACTACCGGAAGCTCGTAAGAGAGAACCTCTATCTCTTCGGTATGAAACTCCCTCCCCTTTCCGAAACCACCGATTCCTTGAAGAACCACCGCCCCTCTAATTCCGTAAGAAAGTAAAAGCTTTAGATAGTCTTCTAACTTTTCTTCACGTGAGGAGTATATTCTTAAAACAACTTCCATTAATTTTTAGTTTACGGAAATAAGTCTCTTGAATTGGTTCTCCATTATGAAGGAGAACACCGAAGGTAACTTGGATATATCTTCAACACTTATTCCGGTTTTCTCAAAGTAATCCTTGACCATTCTGGTGGCTTCGCCCACTCCTACGGCTATTACGGGAATCTTCTTCTTTGCTTGGGAAATTAAGTATTTTAGCTCTTCTCCTTTCAATCCCCTTGTCGGCTGTCCGTCCGTAAAGAGTATGAGGACTCCCCTCTTTCCTTCCTTCTTGCTGACAACTTCTAAGCTCTCAACGCCTACGGAGACGGCTTTACTGAGGTCCGTGCTTCCCCCGAGGCTGTTTAGGAGGTCTAAGATGCGGGACTTTGCTACCTTGTAGTCTTCGTTAAAGTCCTTAAGGGTGTAAACGTTTTCGTTAAAGGCTTTTATGGAGAAGGGCATTCCGAGTCTGTCAAGAACTTCGGAAAAAAGTATCAGGGATTTTAGGGCGTTTAGAATCTTTTCTTCCTTCTTCATGGAAGAGGAGATATCCATCAAGAGCTCAAAGATAAGCTCTTTCCTCTCGGGAACTTCCCTCCTCATAAAGATTCTTCCCCGTTTTATAGAGACCTCGGTGGGAAGCTTCTTGAAGTTGAGTCTCTTTCCTCTGTGATACCTGCCGGACCAGTGTTCCTCTTCTTGAGGTAGGAAGTTATCAAACTTTCTCTTAAAATGCTCGACGTAGGGAAGGACGCTCTTCAGGATTAGTCTGTATTTCTGGAACTGTTCTTGGGTGAGTCCATGCTCTTTCTTGAACTTTTTGTCCATATCGGAGAGTTCTTCCTCTTCCTGCTTTCTCTTGGACTTGAGACTCTGGCTTGCAGAGACCTCGTCCCAGGCTTTGAAGATGAAGGAGATAAATCCCCTGTGTTCAACGTCAACCTCTAAGGTTTTAGGGAGGAAGTAGTTCAGGAAGGCTATATCGCTCTCAAGCAGGGAGAGGTAGCTCATCTGCTTCATGTAGTCCTTCATCCAGTCGGGAATGCCTTCAAGGAACTTGTTGATTCTCTTAATGTCTTCCCTCGGGAGCTCGGTAGCTCTCCTGTGTTTGTTGGCGTGAATGTATTCCCTCAGATTTTCCGGGAACTTAGAGAGAATGTCGGTCATTATACGAGCCCTGTGGGCGTCGTCCCTCTTCTTGCCTTGAGCCTCTTCTATAAGGAGGTCAACGTAGTTAAGCTCCTTGGAAGTATCCACGAGGACTCTGAACTTCTGCCAGAGCTCTTCCATTACGATGTCGTAGGCGTTTTGGGGATTCTTTTCTTTTAAAAACTCGTGGAAGCTCTTTTCCATTGTGTTGTGGTAATGCTTTACTTCCTCACCGTAAGGTATCTCCTCGTTAATCCAGGAGTAAATAAAGGAGAGAGCAAGCTGGTGGTAGGGGTAGGGTGCAGGAACATCCTTCAAGATTTCCTTGTAGCGTCTCTTTAGGGCTATAAAGGCGGAAGGGTTTGTGTCCACTATATACTGGTCAACCTTCAGGCTCTCAAGAACTGCAAAGAGAACTAAGAACGCAGTGGGAACGTATCCCGCTCTGAAGACTTCCCTCTGACCGAATCTCCAAGAGGGGAAGTGGGTGTTCAGAAGCAAGGCTATCTCGTGTCTTATTGCGTTAACGATAAAGTCGTCGTTCCTTCTCATAAACTCAACGACGTTAAAGAGGACTCCCCTCGGGACGCGAACGGCGGGCGGTATTTCCTCCACCTCTCCCTTTGCCCACATTTCAAGGAGAGGTAAAAACTTGGGGTCGTATCCCGCTCCCCATCCCTCGTAGGAGGGCTGAACCTCTATATCGAACTCCTCTTCCAATAAGTGTGCTATAGCCTTCCACTTCTCCTTCACGAGGGATTAACTTAGCGTGAAGCTCTGAAGAGAGCAATTTAAAGAGCTTATAAGGATTTAATTATTTGCTTATATACCTTCGGTGGAGTTTTTAGGTGGTGCCGGTGGCGGGAGTCGAACCCGCACGCCCGCGAGGGGCAGGGGATTTTGAATCCCCCGCGTCTGCCAGTTCCGCCACACCGGCTATATAAGAAATTATAAATAGAAGAGGTAAAGACCGAAAGTCAGGAGAACTATAAAGAGAATCGTCATCAATCCTCCCACTCGGACATAGTCTATAACTTTGTATCCTCCCGGTCTCATAATCAATGCATTTACCTGGTGTGTGGGTAAAACGAAGGTGTTGGAAGCGGAAACCGCCACCGTAAGACCTGCAAGCCTTGCGTCAGCGCCTATATCCCTCGCCATATCTACTGCGAGGGGAACGAGCAGGACTGTAGCTCCCACGTTTGAAACAACCAGAGTAAAGAAGGAAGTAAGAGCGGCTACAAAGGTGTAAAAGAGAAGCTCCGGAATATCCCCCATGGAAGCGACGAGCTTCTTAGCTATCAGCTCAGCGGTTCCTGTTTCTTGGAAGGCTATTCCTAAAGGTAAAAGTCCTGCAAGGAGGAATATAGTCATCCAGTCAACGGCGTTGTACGCCTCGTCTACGTGGAGGACTTTCGTTAAAATCATCCCGACCGCTCCAGTGAGCAGGGCTATGGATAGCTTGACGTCAAAGAAGACAATTAAGGAGAGAGCTACTCCGAACCAGAAGAGTGCCCACTTTGCCTTTTCGGGTCTCAGGATTTCCCCTTTTAGCTCCGTTGAAAAGGTAAGAACGTTCAGGTTTTTCAGCTCTATAAACTTATCCCACTTTCCAAATAGCAGTATAGCGTCTCCAGCCTTCAGCTTGACGCTTGATATTCCCGCATACATCACTTTTCCATCGTGAACGAGAGCTAAGGGATTCACCTCGTATCTCTTTCTGAATCTTACTTCCCTTAAGGTTTTTCCTATCAGCTCTGACCTCGGTGGAATTATTCCCTCAACCACGCCCGCATTTGTAGGTGAGAGGTCTTCCGCAAACTCGTCAAGTTCGGGCTTTAGAATAAAACCGAGGTCGTCTACCATCTTGCGAACCTGCTCGGGACATCCGACGACGGCGATATCGTCTCCCGGCTCTACCACTTCCTCTATATGGGGAGCGAAGTTCTTCGTTTTCCTCTTCACGTGATGGACCGCTACTATGGTAACGCTGTATTTTTTTCTCGTTTCCATCTCCTCTATGGTTTTGGTCTTAAAGTTCTCCGGGGCTTTGAGCTCGTAAAGGTTGCATATCTTATCGTAAGTCTTCTCAAGCTCAGGAGGAATAAGCTTTCCTTCATTTTTCTTTGTTTTGACCTTCGGTAGAAAGTATCTTCCAATAAAGATAAAGTAAAGGAGTCCACCAGCAACTAAGAGTGCTCCGAGGGGAGTGACCGAAAACAGCCCGAAGGGCTCAAGGTTATAAATCTGGAGAAGGTCGTTCAAAAGTATGAGGGGGCTTGAGCCTACGAGTGTGAGCGTCCCTCCGAGTATCGCCATAAATCCCATGGGCATGAGGAGTCTCGAGACGGGAATGTTCAGATTTCTTGCGATTCTTAGAACCGCAGGTAGGAATAGTGCCGTAGCTCCTATGTTCTGCATAAAGCTGGATACGACGGCAACCGTTCCGGAGATTAGGGTCATAATCCTTGTTTCAGACTTTCCCGCTATCTTAACTATGAAGCCCGCGAGCTTGTTCATCACTCCCGTTTTGTCGAGTCCAGCTCCGATAATCATCACCGCGATTATGGAAACCACCGCGTTACTGCTGAGTCCACTTATGGCTTTCTCCGGAGCAACGAGTCCTATCAGAGGAAGGAGAACCATCAGAAGCAGTCCTACAACGTCCACCCTCACGAGCTCGGAGACAAATAGTGTTATCACCAGCCCAAAAACCTCGAGGGTGAGGAGAACCTCCTTATGGGGAAGCTCTAAGAAGTAAGTAAAGGGTATAGAGAGAGAAAAGAAAAGAATTAACGGAACGAATAAAAGGTTCTTCTTACTTAACCGCATCCTCAATAATAGCCCCTCCGAGAAGTTTATCCCCCTCGTAAAAAGCCACCACCTGACCCGGCGTTATTCCCCTCACCTCCTCCCTGAACTTCACTATGTATCCTTCATCCTTCTTCTCTATCCTTTCAACGGGAACAGGCTTATGCCTGTATCTAATCTGAGCAGAAACTTCTTTCCACTCCTCCATGGGAACGTGAAAGTTTATATCCCTCACGAGAAGCTTGTCGTTGTATAAATACTCCTCTTCTCCTACAATCACCGTGTTCGTCTTTGGGTCAAGCTCTACAACGTAAACAGGCTTTCCGTAGGAAACCCCGAGTCCCCTCCTCTGACCGATGGTGAACCTGTAAACCCCCTCGTGCTTTCCGAGAACCTTTCCGGAGACGTGCTTAATCAATCCTTCCCTCTTTCCCACAATTTCCTCCAAATACTCTCCAGGGGACTTACCCATAAGGAAGCAGACCTCTTGAGAGTCCCTCTTGTTCGCAACCTCAAGCCCGTGCTTCCTCGCTATCTCCCTGACTTCCTCCTTAGTCAGGTCTCCGAGGGGAAAGGTGAGAAGGGGTAAGTCCTCCTTTCGGACGAGGGACAAAAAGTAAGTTTGGTCTCTCTTTCTGTCTTTGGGACGCTTTATTACATAATGCTCTCCTTCCTTCTCAATCTTCGCGTAGTGTCCCGTTGCGAGCTTGTCTATCTCCGCCACCTGCTTTAGATACCTTGCAAAAAATCCCGTCTTTACCTCCCTGTTGCAGACCGCACAGGGGTTGGGCGTTCTTCCCCTCAGATATTCCTTAACGAAGTAATCTATAACCCTGCTCTTAAAGATTTTCTCCCAGCTGAAGGTCAAGTGGGGAATTCCCAACCTTTTTGCCACCCTTGCCGCGTCTTGGACATCCTTGGGTGAGCAACAGACGTTGTGGGTTCCGTTCACCTCGCAGGCTTCTACCGTGTGAAACCTCAGAGTAACCCCTATAACCTCGTGTCCCTGTTCCTTAAGCAGGAGTGCGGTAACGCTACTGTCCACACCCCCGCTCATTCCGACCGCTACTCTCATCAGAATTATTAAGATAGGTGTCCCTGAAATTTTCTCAAACTCAGCCGATTAAATCTAATAGATGCGGGAAAGATTAAAAAAGTTAAGAGAATTACTAAAGGACCCCTTCGGGGTAGAAAAGTTCTTAAAAGAGTTTCAGGAGTTTGAAAGAGAAGTTCAAAACGCCCATCCCGAAACCTTAAAAGAGATAGTGGAAGAATACGAGGAGGTAAAAAGGCTCTTCTTCCGTAACTACAAGATGCTGAGGGGTCTATGGGAGGTAAAGAGAGATGTTTGGGCTTAGTATGAACACCATAGCTCAGGCTTTGGAGGTATACAGAAGGGCAATATCTATAAGCAACAGAAACGTAGCGAACGCCAACAACGAGGACTACGTCAGGGAAGAGCCACTAATAACGAGTCACATCTACTCCGGAATAATGTTTGAGGAAGTAAGAAGGGAGCAGAACTTTTATCTCATAAATCTCAGAAACGATAAGCTCTCCTACGTGTCTTATCTCTCCGAGCGCGAAGAAGCGTTAAAGACTTTAGAGTCTGCCTTTCAAGAGATGAACGAAGGCTTAGGTTTAACCGATTCTATAAATAAGTTCTTTCAGTCCTACTTAGAACTTATGAAAGAGCCCACGAACGAGGGAGCGAGGCAGACCTTCCTCAGGAAAGCGGAGGGACTTGTAAACACACTCAAAACCAGATTTAAAGAGATTCAATCCACCGAAGGTATCTTAAATAAAAATCTTCAAGACTATGTAAAAAGGATTAACGAGCTTGCCAAGAAGCTTTACGAAATAAACAGGGAGATAACCTTCAAGTATTCCCTCGAGTATGCCCGGGAAAAGGACTACAAAACACTCCTTGACCTCAGGGACAAATATCTTAAGGAGCTTTCCCAATACCTTCCGATAAGAGCTACGGAAGACGAGATGGGAAGAGTGAGTGTCTCAACGGTCAAGGGCTTCGTCCTTGTTGACTTCCAAAACGCTTACTACACTCTCCAATACGACAACGGTCTCATAAAGTGGGAGGACGGAAGTGACCTTACTCCTTACATAGACTCGGGAAAGGTGGGCGGAGCTTTAAAGGCTCTCGGGGATATTCAGGAGGTAGTAACGAGATTGAACAACGTGGTGAGAGAGCTACTCAACGTAAAGATTCCGGTCGGCACGACCGAGGCTAACGTCTTTAGCGGAACGGATATTAACGACCTTGCGGTGGATACGAACCTTGAGGTAAATCTAAACAATATTGATACAACCCGCACAGCCCAATACTCCGAGAACGCCCTAACTTGGTGGGAGAATACAAAAAACGCCTCACTCAACCTGACCGATTACGTAGCCTCAACCTTGAGCTCAGTGGTAGAAGAAAGAGAATTGGAAGAAGCCCTTTACAACTCCCTTCAGGAAAAAATCCTTCAGAGACAGGGAGTCTCTATAGACCAGGAGATTATGGAGATTATTCAGCTCCAGAGAAACTACGAGGCGGTGGCACAGGTTCTCAGCCGTATAGACGAGCTCCTCAGAACCACCGTAAACATGATTTAGGAGCGTGAGCTATGAGAGTTCCAGACCTTGCGTTTTTCAGATTCTTTGAGCTGGAAAACGTAAAGACGAGGGAAAAGATAGCTAAGCAGTTTGAAAAGCTCGCGAGCGGAAAAAGATTTCTGAATCCCTCCGAGGATCCCTATTCCGCATACCGTATCTTAGAGCTCAATAACGATATAGCGAAAATCTCCCAGTTTTCAAGAAACAGACTCTTTTCTGACAACGCCCTTTCCTACGCCGACACCATCCTTTCGGGAATGGAAGACAAACTGAGACAGCTCTACGCAAGGACTATAAGGGGAGCGAATCAAATCTTAAAGCCCGAAGACCTGAAAGCCCTTTCGGAGGAGTTTACACAAGCCCTGAAAATTCTCGTAAGGCAGGCAAACGAGAAGTTCGGGGAAAACTATTTATTTTCTGGAGACAGGATAACGACTAAACCCTTTGACGAAACTACCTACGACTACAACGGTTCAGCAAATAACTACGAAGTAGTCTTAGAGGAATCTCTAAAGGTTCCGACTTTCCTAACCGGAAGTGAGATTTTTGGGATAAATGTAAACCTTTCCGTTTACGAGGTGGAAATTGCGGGATTTGACGATAACCCTAACAACGACGACGTAAGCTTCACGATAAACTCCACCACAATAGCGGGAGATAACCTTGATGAGCTCTTAAGAAAGATTCAAGATACCTTCGGTGAAGGTATAAAGTTCTACACCTACACCAATGACGCGGGAAGAACGGTTATACGTCTCGTTTCGGAAAGTTCTTTAACAGTTTCCGCGGGAAGCGGAACATCCGTGAGCAATATAGACCTAACCGGTGTAGACAACGCATTTAAAGCTGTAAACTACGTTAAGGACAAACTCTCCCAAGGTATTCCCCTCGGATACGAAGATGTCTACCTTATGGAGCAATCCCTGAATGCAGTTATCTCCGCAAGGGCGAAGGTAGGAAGCATTCTGAGCGAAGTGAAGGACATAAAAAATTACTACGAGGAGAAAAACTTATCCCTTGAGAAACAGAAGTCAGACCTTTCTGACCTTGACATGGCTAAGGGAATTTCCGATTACGAGAAGGTCAGGCTCACCTACGACGCCCTGATGAAACTCTTCACCTCAAACAGGGAGCTAACGATTCTCAAATACCTCTAAACCATCATTCGGTCTACGAAGGTGATATCGTGTTTACCTTCTATAAATTCCTTGTGATTCAGGACCTTAAGGTGAAACTCTATATTTGTCCTCAGATTTTTTCCTTCTATTATTGTCTCTCTCAAAGCTCTTTTGGCTCTTGCTA
>WFPV01000200.1 GCA_015487405.1 Aquifex sp.
AGAAGTTTCCTTACGAGCTCGGGAGTGACCTTGAAGGGTCCCTGCTCTCCCTGTAGTTTCTTAACCGCGAGCTTTCTGAGGACTGCGGATATCTGTCTTTGTAAGTTTCTCACACCCGCTTCGCGGGTGTATCCTCTTATTATTTCTAAAATCGCCTCATCGGTGAACTCTACCTCTTCAGGTTTAAATCCGTGTAAGGGGATTAGTTTGGGAATAAGGTGTTTCTTAGCTATGAAGAGCTTTTCCTCCTCAGAATAACCTGCGAGGGTTATGAGTTCCATTCTGTCAAGTAGGGGTGTGGGGATGGTGTCTGCCCTGTTTCCGGTGCAGATGAAGATTACCTCAGAGAGGTCAAAGGGAATTCCGATGTATAGGTCTGTGAACTTTTTATTCTGCTCGGGGTCAAGTACCTCCAGTAGTGCCGCGGCGGGGTCTCCCTGGAAGGAGATGGCGAGCTTATCTATCTCGTCAAGCATTATGACGGGATTCTTCGTTCCAGCCTGTTTTATAGCTTGAATAATTCTTCCGGGCATAGCTCCCACGTAGGTTCTTCTGTGTCCCCTTATTTCCGCTTCGTCCCTTATCCCTCCGAGAGCTATCCGGACGAACTTCCTTCCGAGAGCTTCCGCTATAGAGCGTCCAAGGGACGTTTTTCCTACACCGGGAGGTCCTATAAAGGCAAGAATCTGAGAAGGGGCTTCCTTACCTTCGGTTAGTTTCCTTATTGCGAGGTATTCTAGGATTCTGTCCTTTACCTTCTCAAGGTCGTAGTGGTCTCTGTCCAGTATCTCCTTAGCTCTGTCAAGGTCGTAGTTATCCTCCGTTCTCTCACACCAGGGGAGTTCTAATACCCAGTCAAGCCAGGTTCTTATAACTCCCGCTTCCGCGCTGTCTGGGTGTAGTCTCTCTAACCTCTTTATGTTCTTTTCTATTTCCTTTAAACCTTCCTCGGGAAGGCAGTTCTTTATTTGTTCAAACTTCTTGGTATATTCCTCTATCTCTGCCTTTATGCCCCCAGCTTCTCCGAGTTCCTCCTGAATCGCTCTGAGCTGTTGCCTGAGGAAGTATTCCCTCTGTTCTTTTTCCATACGCTCGCGTGCTATCTCGCTTATCTGTTGCTTTACTTCAAGGAGTCCTATCTCGTCCTGGAGGAGTTTGTGAACCTTTTTGAGTCTTTCCCTCGGGTCAAAGGTCTCTAAGATTTCCTGAGCCTGCTCGGACTTAATATCCAGGATGGAGGCGACCATATCGGCGAGCTTTCCAGGCTCTTCTATTTCCTTTATTAGGACTACGAGGTCTGGGATTATCTGTTTTCCGAGGGAGACAAGCCTGTCTATAGATTCTTTAACAGCCTTTATGAGAGCTTTGTCCTCTATGGTTTGCTCGGAAGGAGGAATATCTTTCTCCTCTACCGGCTCTATAAGAGCTCTAAAGTGGTCATCTTCAAACTTTAGCTCCTTTATAACTCCCCTTCTGATTCCTTGAACGAGGATTTTAACCCTGCTGTCTTCTATAGGAACGGTTCTGAGAATGTAAGCGATAACGCCTACCTTGTATATGTCGTTTTCCTTGGGCTCTTCAATATCTTTATCTTTCTGGAGGACTAAGAATATTAGTTTATCCTTTTTGTTTGCTTCCTCTATGGCTTTTATGGAAAACCTTCTTCCTACAAAGAGTGGTTGAACCATAGTGGGGAATATGACTATGTCTCTTAAAGGCATTAATGGATATTCAGTCTCCGTATTCGGAACTTCGGGGAGTTTGAATAGGTCATTCACAGCTTCTCCTCCTCTCTGAAAATTATAATTAAACCTGATGGATTTAAATTCTATAAAGTTAGAAATATCAAGGGTCTTGAGGGGAAAAGAGAGAGAAGTTGAAAAAGCAATCGTTTGTCTTCTTTCGGGAGGGCACCTTCTTATTGAGGATGTTCCAGGGACAGGAAAAACTACATTAGCTTTGGCTCTTTCAAAGGTTTTAGGACTTTCCTTTTCACGTATCCAGTTTACGAGCGACCTGCTCCCTTCGGACATTACGGGAGTAAACATTTTTAATCCCAAGACAAGGGAGTTTGAGTTCAAGAAAGGTCCTATCTTTAGCAACGTAGTCCTTGCGGACGAGATAAACAGAGCAACGCCGAAAACTCAGAGCGCCCTTTTAGAAGCTATGGGAGAAAAGCAGGTTAGCGTTGATGGAGTGACTTATAAGCTACCTGAGCCCTTCTTTGTTATAGCTACTCAGAATCCCATAGAGCATTACGGAACTTATCCTTTACCGGAAGCTCAACTGGACAGATTCAGTATGAAGATTTCCTTAGGATACCCTTCTCCAGAAGATGAAAAGGAGATAGTCCAAGGGATAAATCCTCAGGAGAAGATTTATTCAATTAATGTTTTATATTCTCCTGATGCGATACTCAAGGAAATGGAGGAGGTGAAAAAGGTCTATATCTCTCCTGAAGTTGCCGAATATATAGTAGAAATTGCCAATAACTTGAGGAATCATCCACAGGTAATCTTAGGTCCCTCAACACGTAGCTTAGTTCACCTTGCCAATACCTCAAGGGCTCTTGCCTACGTAAGAGATAGAGATTTCGTAGTCCCAGAAGACGTTATGAATCTCCTTCCTTACGTTATGTCCCACAGATTAATCATTCGCGAAGAGGCAAAACCCGAAGATGTCCTTAAAGAAGTTATGAGCTCTGTAAAAATTCCTTGAATACCTCGCTGGTGTTGAAATTCTAAGAATCCGTCGACCTCTGGGGTTTTTACAGGATTGGAGGTCGACGGGAAATTAAGTTCATTTGAACAAGGTTAAACTGAACCTGTTTAAAAAATCTGAAGAGGAAGGAAGAGAAGGGGTAAAAAAATATGCCAAACTTTAGATACCGCTTCTCCAAAAAGAGGAAAACCTTTCTTTGAGAGACTTAGAATTCCTTCTCAAAGAGTTATTGCCTCAATTTCCTGACCACGCTACCCTGTGCTACAGGTTCAAGAAAATCAAAAATACCATCTTGGAAAAACTTATCCACGAAACAGCAAAGGAAATAATGAAAACCTTAAAAGCTAAAGAATTGTGGGAGTAAACAC
>WFPV01000201.1 GCA_015487405.1 Aquifex sp.
CCACGTACTCGGCGTATCCTCCCTTACTCCTCAGTCCCAAAATATCGTAATCCTTACAGTGGTTATCCCTACCGCTCTGGCAGTCCCAACAAACCCCGCAGGAAAGTCCCGGAGCCACTATCACTTCGTCTCCCGGTTTTACACTCTTGACAAGACTCCCCACCTCTTCTACTACACCGCTCACGTCCGAGCCGAGGATGTGGGGAAGCTCCGGCTTTACAGGGAGTGCTCCCATCCTCACCCAGATGTCAAGGTGGTTGAGTGCCACCGCTTTTACCCTTACGAGGACTTCGTTCTCTTTTGGCTTTGGTTTTGGATAGTCTTCTACGTATTTTAAGTTCTCGGGACCGCCGAAGGCGGTAAGTAAAACAGCTTTCATAGAAAAGATTTTACCTATAATTTTAGGTTTAGGAATGAAAGCCACGCTTTACTTAGCTGACTCACGCTCCTTAAAAGAGCTAAAAGATGAAAGCGTAGACCTCGTTGTAACATCACCACCTTACTGGCATATAAAGGACTACGGAGCGGAAAACCAAATTGGATATGGACAGAGTCTCCATAAATACTTAAAGGATTTATACAGAGTTTTTAGGGAATGTTTCCGCGTTCTCAAAGGTGGAACTCGCCTCTGCGTAAATATCGGTGACCAGTTCGCAAGGAGTGTAGTCTACGGCAAGTATAAAGTTATTCCACTACACGCAGAAATCATCTCTATGTGCGAAGAGATAGGCTTTGATTACATGGGAGCGATAATATGGCAGAAGAAGACCACCATGAACACTACGGGCGGAGCTGTAATTATGGGAAGTTTTCCCTATCCCCCTAACGGGATAATTGAAATAGACTACGAGTTTATTCTCATTTTTAAAAAAGAAGGTAGAAGGAAGGTAAGTAAAGAAATAAAGGAACGCTCAAGGTTAACCAAAGAGGAGTGGAAGGAATACTTTTCAGGACATTGGAAGATAGGAGGAGCTCGCCAAATTAATCATGAGGCTGTATTTCCCGATGAAATACCACGCAGACTTATAAAGATGTTCTCTTTTTATGGAGATACAGTTCTTGACCCCTTCGCTGGCAGTGGAACAACGTTAAAAGTAGCTTTGGAGCTTGGGAGGAATGCTATAGGATACGAAATAAATCCAGAATTTTTAGAACTAATAAAGGAGAAAGTAGGAGCTCTAAATTTGGAAATAATTGAAAGGAAAGAAAAAAACTCTTTAGAACCTGTAAATTATCAACCGAAGGTCAAAGATGCAAAACCGATAATTGATGAAAAGAAGTTTAAATTTAAAGATGAGAGATTGTATAAAGTTATAGATATTTTATCCAAAAATGAACTACTTTTAGATACAGGATTAAAGGTTAAACTCTTAGGCTTGAAAGTTCCAGCAGAAAAGAAAAGGGAAGCTTTAGAATACTTAAGAAAATACGTGAAAGGTAAAAAGGTTTTCTTGAAATTTGATAATAATGTGAAGCCTGAAAATAAAGACTCTATTTACGCATACGTTTACTTAAAAAATAAGATATTTATAAATCGGAAAATGATTCAGATGAGATTAGCTGAAGTAGATAACACTAAGAATTTTACGTATAAAAGAAAGTTTATGGAGGTTTTGAGTGGCTAAGGAATGGATTTTGAATATTGCTACAAACAGGTGGCAGCTAAATAGACCAAAATATGTAGGGAAAGTAGCTGAAGAAATAAGAAAATGCCAACCGAGAAAACTTGAAGACTGGAAAGAATATTGCATGAAAAACGTTAATCCTGAGAAATTTTTGGAAATGCAGAAATATATAAAAAACCTCTCCAAGGAGCAATATTTAGAATGGCTTAGACTTGAACTTTGCAAGAAAATACACGAAGTTATGAAAAAAGAAATAGAGGAAATAACAGAAGAAGATTGTAAGAACTACATAAAAGAGCTTATATTTGAAAGAACTTTTCAGGGATATTTAACAGAAAAGAAGACTATATACGAGGAACTTGAGAAAGCATTAGGTGTTAAAATAGAACCTGCTCCAGACGAATGGGATAGAAAGTATAACATTGATTTTTACATAAAAGCAAAAAAGGGTTTTATTGGACTTCAAGTAAAACCTATAACATACAACCAGACACCCGAAATACATAACTGGATTAAATGGTTAAGAGAAAGTCATAAAAAGTTTGAGCAGGAAGTAGGAGGAAAAGTCTTCGTAATTTTCTCTGTAAAAAAGAATGATAAAAAGGAAATATATAACAAGGAAGTTATAAAGGAAATCAGAGATACATTAATAAATCTCGGAGGTCCCGCATAGTGACAAATCTCTCCGTAAAACTCTTCGACATAAAGTTTAAAAACCCCGTCTGGGTTGCGAGCGGAACCTTCGGATACGGCGTTGAGGCTCAAGAAATCTTTGACGTTTCCAAACTGGGAGCAGTGGTAACGAAAGGAATTTCCTTAAAACCCAGACTCGGAAACGAAACCCCGAGAATAGTGGAAACCCCTTGCGGAATGCTCAACTCCATAGGTCTCCAGAATCCCGGCGTAGAGAAGTTCTTAACGGAGATTTATCCGAAGATTGAACATTTAGACACCCACTTCATAGCCAACGTCTTCGGAGAGAGCGAAGAGGAGTACGTAGAGGTCTGCATAGCTTTAGAAGATGCTCCAAAGGTGGTAGCTTACGAACTGAACGTTTCCTGCCCCAACGTCAAAAAAGGAGGCATAGTATTCGGACACGACCCCGTAGTTTTAGGGAGCTTAGTAGAAAGTATTAAGAAAAGAATAAAGAAGCCTCTCCTTGTTAAGCTCTCGCCGAACGTCACGGACGTTCGGGAGTTTGCAAAGGTCTGCATAGAAAGCGGGGCGGACGGACTCGTTCTTATAAACACTTTACTTGGTATGAAGATAAATATTAGAAAGAAGAAACCGGACCTTGCTACGAAAACGGGGGGATTGTCGGGTCCCGCAATTCTCCCTATAGCTGTGAGGATGATTTACCAGGTTTACGAAGCCTTCGGAGACCAGATTCCCATAATAGGCGTCGGCGGGATATCCACGTGGGAGGATGCCTTAGAACACGTTATGGCGGGAGCTTCCGCAATTCAGGTGGGAACAGCGAACTTCTTTGACCCCTTAGCACCTATAAAGGTTCTTGAGGGGATTGAGAGGTATATGAAAGAAGAGGGCATACAAGACTTTAGTGAGCTAATAGGAGTAGCTCATAGGAGTGAATAAAAATTCCTTTAAATTAAGAAGGTATGACGTTAAAAACTGAAAGGAGACTTTATTACTCTCTTAAAGATTACTTTAAAGAGAAATACGGAAAGAGAGTTCAGAAAATAACGGTTGCTCTTCCTTTCACCTGTCCAAACCGTGATGGAACGAAAGGAAGGGGAGGTTGCACCTACTGTTACGACGGCTCTAAGCCCTCAATGCTGATTCCAACAGTTCCCTTAGAGATTCAAATAAGAGAAGGAATAGAAAGGGCTAAAGGAAAATACGGAGAGGACATTCTCTTCACGATTTACTATCAGTCCTATACTAACACCTACGCGGACCTTGAGACCTTAAAGAGGTATTACGACATCGCTCTCAAGTTTGAGGGTGTTGTAGGAATAGACGTGGGAACCCGTCCCGACTGTGCCCCGGAGGAGGTCCTTGACCTATTGGAGGAATACGCAAATAAAGGTTTAGAAGTTTGGGTGGAATATGGACTTCAGAGTGCGAACTTTGAGACCCTAAAAAAGATAAACAGACAGCACGGGGTTTCCGATTTCGTGGACGCCGTCCTCAGAACCAAAAGGAGAAATCTAAAGGTGTGTGCTCACATGATAATAGGTCTTCCTGGAGAGACGAGGGAGGATTTTATAGAGACAGCAAAGCTGATAGCCTCCCTTCCCGTAGATGGAATTAAGATTCACCCCCTGCACGTCATAAAGGGAACGGTTATGGCAAAACAGTATGAAAACGGTGAATTCCGAACGCTCACCTTAGAAGAGTATGCAGAATACTGTGCTGACATCATAGAACTCCTTCCCCCCAATATGGTCGTTCACAGAATAACGGGAGAAACCGACGAGGACAGACTCATCGCTCCCGAGTGGTGCACCTACAGGTACAAAAATCAAGTAATACAGAAGGTGAAGGAGGTTTTAGAAAGGAGGGGGAGCTATCAGGGAGCTAAGTATCCATTTTATAAGTTCGGGGTGTGAGCCATGTTCGGAAGGAAGGGAACTTTTAGCAAGATGGCGGAGAACCTCGTTGAGAAATACGCTCAAGAGCTTGAAGAAGAGCTAAAGCAAAGACCGAACGACCCGGAGCTTCTTTTCAAACGCGGTATCGCTTACGTCCGAGCAGGAAAGATAGATAAAGCCCGTGAAGTTTACAAAAAGCTTAAGAACTTGGACAAAGAGAAAGCTAACGAGCTCCTTGACAGGATTTACGAGGTCTAAAGCGTGGTGGGGGTGGAGGGAGTCGAACCCTCACGGGCGTTAAGCCCAGGGGATTTTAAGTCCCCCGCGTCTGCCAATTCCGCCACACCCCCTGACCACTCAAGATATATATTATAGTTATAACCTCCTCAATAATCCAAGTTCGGAGTCATGAGAGAACCCATAGTTGCCATAGCAACCCCTTACGGTGAGAGTGCGATAGGAATCGTCAGGCTATCGGGAAAAGGAGTGCTTGACATTGTCAAAAAGTTTTTCAAAACTAAGGGAGAGATAAGGCCGCGTTTTGCCCACTTCGGAAGACTTTACGACGAGAAGGGCGAGGAGCTGGACGAGGGAATTCTCATATACTACAAAGCTCCCCACTCCTACACGGGCGAAGATATGGTAGAGCTTAACCTTCACGGAAATCCGAGGATACTCCAAAGGGCGGTAGAGCTATTTTTAAAGGCGGGAGCAAGACTCGCAGAACCGGGTGAGTTCACAAAGAGAGCCTTTTTAAATGGCAAACTGGACCTAACCCAGGCGGAAGCGGTAGCGGAGCTTATCTCTGCAAAGGCCGAGCTTGCAAGAAAGGTAGCCTTAAAACAACTCCACGGTGAGCTCTCCAAGTATATAAGACCCCTAAGGGATACACTCCTTGAGCTCCTCGCCTACGTTGAGGCGGACATTGAGTTTGCAGAAGAGGATATCCCTACTCTTACCAAGGAACAAGTCCTTGAGATGGTAGACAAGGTTCTCAAAGGTATAGAAGAGCTCCTAAAAACCGCAAAAACCGGTAAGTTCATAAGGGAAGGAATAAAGCTCGCCATAGTTGGGAGACCGAACGTAGGGAAGTCTTCCCTCTTTAACGCACTCCTCAAAGAAGAAAGAGCGATAGTTACGGATATAGAGGGAACGACGAGGGATTACATAGAGGAAACGCTCCAGCTTAAGGGAATTCCCGTTCGTTTGATAGATACCGCAGGTATCAGGGAAACTCAGGACTTTGTTGAAAAAATAGGCATAGAGAGAAGTAAGAAAAAGATAGAAGAGGCGGACCTCGTTCTCTTCGTGATAGACGGAAGTAGAGAGATAACCGATGAAGACCTGAAAATCTACGAAACCATAAAAACCAAGGAGAGTATAGTAGTAGTCAATAAGGTAGACCTTCCCTTGAGGGCTAATCTTGAAATTTTTAAAGGTGAAAATATAATAAAAGTTAGTGCCCTAACCGGAGAGGGATTAGAAGAACTCTCCGAAGAAATCCTAAAAAAAGTAGGAGTTCAGTTAGAAGAAAGTGTTAATATATACGTATCCCTTAGGCACGAAACTTTACTTAAGAAAGCCAAGGAAGTTTTAGAAAGATTTAAGGA
>WFPV01000202.1 GCA_015487405.1 Aquifex sp.
CTCCTCGTCCCAGAGCTTTCCAACCCAGAGGGGTCCACCGATGTGGTATTTAGCTCCGCAGTGGGGACATTTCTCTTTAAACTTGTATAAATCCTTAACGACTTCCCTGTTCATACAGTTAAAGCAGTATTGGATGTATCCGAACTGCTCAATGAGTCTGTCAACGTTCTCCACTCCCCTCTGCTTTACGAAGAAGAGCTTGAAGTAGTGAAGGTGGGAGTAAGCGAATATGGGAATCATCGCGATATCGTATTGGGCAGCTAGCTCTATAACCTTTTTAATTAAGATTCTTATTCCCACCTCGTGCTTGAACTCGTTCCTCAGGGGTATTGCCATATACCGCCTTATGCAGGTTTTGGGATAAGTCCCCGAAAGGGGAGCCGTGTCGGTAGCTGTAAGGCTGAGAATTCCCCCTCTTTTCATAGAAAGAGCAACACTCTCTATAAAGGGAACGGGCGTTCCGAAGGGGTCAAGGTCCACGTAATCAAATCCGAATCCCCATTCTTTTCTTAGGAAAAAGTTTGCCTCCATTCGGTGTATCTCGTATTTCTCCGGAGGAATGTTATTTAACTCAAAGTTCTGTTTCATTATCTCTATGGCTCGTGAGCTTATGTCGTTTGCGTAAGCTTTTTCAACACAGGAAGTTTCCAATAAAAAGCGAATCGCCCTTATTCCACTCGCAGAAAGTGGGTCTGCCACCTTTACGGGTCTTCCGAGCTTACTACATAAAAACTCCAATCCCAAAACCGCAAGGTCTCTATTAACTCTCATTTTTGGGTTGTAAAAAACGGGCATGTCGGAGCTGACGGTTTTCGGTATTTCGGGAACTAAGATTTTAGCCTTTCCTTCCTGGACTATTTCCATAAGGAAAAGTATAAACTCAAGCACTTAGAATATTACTTATGCTAATTATTTTTCTCCTTTTAGTTTCAATTACCTTCGGTGTTCAGGGATTCATCCTTGAGGAAGTTAGCGGAAGTAAAGGTTTCGGAATTTCAAAAGAAGTCAAACAACGAGTTTATATAACGAAGGATGCCCTAATCGTTGAAACGGAAAGAGAGTTCACAGTCAAGAAGGTTGAAAACGGTAAACCTAAGATTTACAGAGTTTTTAAGAGCACAAAGTCCTACGCTGACCTCTCAAAAAGCGCTCCCCTCTTCCTTGTGAGTCTTCCCTTCTTGGAGTGCGAGAAGAAGGTCTGCAGGGTGGATAAAGAAAGTTTCAAACCTACGAACGAGTTTAAGGAAATTAGAGGGTTTAAAGCGAGAAAGGTTATAGTAAAAACCCACTTCGGTCACAGGGAAAAGGAAATAATTCAGTGGTTCACCAAGGAGTGGAAAGAACTCGTAGAGGCTAATAAACTTGAAAACGAGTTTTACATAAATTTCATTAGAGCTATTATGAATGAAAAAAACCTAACAGAGAGAAATATTCCCTTGAGTAAGATTAGTGCTTTCCTAAATGAGCTCACCCAAAAATTCGGAGGGGTTATCAGAACGGAGCAGAAAGCTCTTCTCTTTGATACTTACAGGGATATTATTAGCGTCAAGAAAGCTGAAATTCCCGACTACATCTATAAAATACCCGAAGGGTATAAAGAGATACCCATGAGGTAAAACGGACTTAAATCATTGTTTTAAAATTTTGCCTATTCTAACCTTTTCACAGGAGGTTTATCATGGACGCTGTAGAAAAAAGGCTTTACGAGCTCTACGAAAAAGCCATAAATTACGAGCCTTTAACCAAGGAAGAAGCTCTGTTCATACTTAACATAGATGACCTATACGTTCCCTTTTTAGTTCACTTAGCTCAGAAAATAAAGAAACACTACTTTCCCGAAAACGAAGTGGAGTTCTGCTCCATAATAAACGCGAAGAGCGGAGCCTGTTCGGAAGATTGCAAGTTCTGTGCCCAATCCAAGTTTTACAAGACTCCTATCAACATTTACAACCTCGTTCCCGTGGATGAGATGGTGGAAGGCGCCATAAGGGGAGTGGAGTTCGGTGCAAACAGGTATTGTATCGTTCTGAGCGGTAAACAGGCTACTCCAGAGGAAGTGGACAGGATAGTTGAAGCGGTGAAAGAGATTAAAAAGGAAGGACTTCCTATAAACGTGTGCGTCTCCGCCGGAACGATGGACGAGGAAAGCTTAAGAAAGCTGAAAGAAGCGGGGGTTAAAAGAATTAATCACAACCTTGAGACCTCAAGGAGGTTCTTCAAGGAAATTGTCACCACACACACCTGGGAAGACAGATACGAGACTATAAAGAGAGTTAAAAAGGTAGGACTTTCCACCTGCAGTGGTGGAATCTTCGGTATGGGAGAGACCAACGAGGACAGGGTAGATATGGCTCTAACTTACAGAGAGCTTGAGGTTGACTCTATCCCCCTCAACTTTTTGATGCCCATAGAGGGGATACCGATGGAGAACGCCCCTGGCGTAGAAGTAATGGAAGCTTTAAAAATTATTGGAATGTTTAGATTCACAAATCCTAAAGCGGAGCTCAGGCTCTGCGGAGGAAGGGAACAGAACTTGAGAGACTTCCACGGAATGGCTGTCTTGATGACGAACGCTCTAATGGTAGGAGGATATCTCACGAGAGCGGGAAGGGACATAAAAAAGGATTATCAACTGCTAAAGGATTTAAAGGCTCAAAGAAAGGTAAGCGTGGAGTAATTAATGGATTAAGGGTTTTCCTATCCTACTAAATCTGGGATGGAGTAGAGCGGAAACTATCTGTCTTACAACGGTGAAAGGTCCTACATCCTCAGGTGTTAGGTGGGGAGTTTCCCCCGAATAGTAAATAACAAAAGCTTTACCTATTATGTTCTCCCTCGGAACGAAGCCCCAATACCTGCTGTCCCTGCTGTTGTCCCTGTTGTCTCCCATCACGAAATAGTAACCTTTAGGAACTATAAACTCGGTGCAGAGTCCTCCTTCGTATTTGAGACATAAATTCTCATCTATAGCGTTACTGAGCATTCCCGGAGTTTTGAAACCAAATTTCTTGTAACACACCTCGTGCTTTAGGATTTCTCCGTTATCCCTGTAAATTTTTTCCTCATAGATTAGGGAGCATCCTTCCGGAGCCTTTTCCTTATCCCCAACGTAAGATATAGAAAAATCCTTTCCGTTGACTACTACTTTATAAACTTCTGTGTTTGTCCTTTCATCAAAGAGCCTAACGAATTCTACTCTGTCTCCTCCCTTAGCAATTACACGCTTTATAAAATCTATACGCTCATCTAACGGATACTTAAAAACTACCATATCACCGCGAAGCGGTTCCGAGATTCTATAAACGAGCTTATTAACGAGAATAAAGTCACCTACAAGGAGTGTAGGAATCATAGATCCCGAAGGTATGTTGTAAGCCTGAGCTAAGAAAGCCCTTATCAGGAGAACGACTATAATGATTACAACAAGCTCTTTAAGCTGTTTTCCCATAAGGAAACATTTTAAGGGAATTAGATAGAGTATTTCTGGAGAGAGAAAGCCAAGTTTAGACATTAGAGGAGAGGGATTTAATGAAAATGAAGGAAGCGAGCCAAAACCGGACAGTTTCATATTTAGCATTGTGAGAAAAACGCCTATAAAAGTTCTTCATCCTATGTTTTATACGCCTTAAAAACCTATCTACAACATTTCTACCGATACTTCTTAGAAACTTAGCGAGTGAATGCCACCAGAGACGAAAAGCTTCTGGACCTACATCTATTCCCAATTAGCCCATATCTCTATTCTCCCTCCTCCTTATCTTGGCATTTTCATATAGAACTCATCCAGACACTTTTGCTAAGAAAAGATTTGAGTTTGGCAATACAAAAAATGCTAAAGAACTCAGGAAAAGGTTGAAGCAAAGTGACAGAAAAATGATAGAAGTAAGGGAGCATATAAAAAATGCAAAAGTTAAAAACCCCCATGCGAAACTAGCTTTACGCGCTTTAGAAGAGAAAAGAAATTAAACAACATCCCTTCTGACAATAAGTCATCCACCGGATGTGCGAACAGGTAAAAGCAATCAAAATAGGAAGGAAAGTAGGAACACCA
Source organism: Aquifex sp. (assembly GCA_015487405.1). GTDB lineage: Bacteria > Aquificota > Aquificia > Aquificales > Aquificaceae > Aquifex. Next base: position 4,052 of record WFPV01000202.1, read on the forward strand.
GATTTACCTCTGAACTCCTACTTTAAGATGAATACATATAGGGAAATGAATCCACTAACCAGTAAGGTTGTAGTCATAACTGTGGGTAAAGAACCATCAACAGAATGAGATTTTTCGCTATCATGCAAGTGGTGTTTATATTTTTTTACAAAATTAACACCGAACGGAGCGAGGTATATAAAACTATCCTCAGTTATAATTTAGTGAATGCTGAAACTCATCGTAATCAGACACGCCGAGAGCGAGTGGAACCCCGTAGGACGCTATCAGGGACTCCTTGACCCCGACCTTACTGAGAGAGGTGTTCAGCAGGCAAAAAGACTTGCAGAAGCCCTGAAAGGGGAAAACATCTCCGTTCTATTCGCCTCACCCCTAAGGAGAACATTCAAAACTGCTCAGATAATTGGAGAAACTCTCAGACTTGAACCTATAAAGGAAGAGAGAATCATAGAAATAAACCACGGCGTGTGGTCCGGAATGCTCGTAGAGGAAGTAAAAGAAAAGTTTCCTGAAGATTTTGAAATGTGGCTAAAGGAACCCCACAAGGTCAAGTTTCCTGACGGTGAGAGCCTGCAGGATGTTTTTAACCGAGTCAAAGACTTCCTAATGGATATCCTTCAAAAATACAACGAGAAAACTATTGCGATAGTCTCCCACACTGTTCCGATACGATGTCTATACTGTGCAGTTCTGGACATAGACCTCTCCAAGTTCTGGAGCTTCGGATGCGATAACGCCTCTTACTCCATAGTATATTTAGATAATGAAGGTAGGAACGTGATTCAGAAGCTTAACATAACTTGCCACTTGGGAGACCTCTATGTGGAAGCACATAAAGCACTTTAGTTTAATTCTCTTTTTAGTTTTAATTGCCTTCGGTGAAGAACTGAAGGAGAATCTTATTGTAAAAGTAAAGGTTCATGAAATAATAGAAATAAAAAAGCCTGAGTTTCAACCTCCTGATAAACTTTCCTACAGAGTAAAATCCTACGGAATAGTAAACGTTCAAGGGAAGCTTTTAGAACCTCCAAAGGAGCTAGAAGAAGCCGAGATATACGTTCTAAAAGAAGGAGGATGCGGAGCTCCAAAGGACCTAAACCTATACAAGCAGGGGGTGGAAGCCTACCTTAAAGGAGACCTCTATACAGCCGAAAAATCTCTCACAGATCTCTTGGCTATTCCCAACTCTCCCTTTGCGAACCCTGCCAAGTATGTCCTCGGACTCGTTAAGTATAAAAAGGTTAAATACACCCAAGCTTTAAAGCTCTTTGAAGAAGCCTGTAACACAAGACATCTTTACACAACTCCCGCTTGCGAAAGCTTCTTCGCCCTATACTTCAAGCTCTACGACAAGGCTTATCCTGCAAGAGTACCCGAGCTCTGGAAGGTGGTCTATACCATCCACGAGGAGAACTTTATTCCGAAAGAAATTCTGGAGTGTGAACTCTTTACTTTCAAAAAGTATTGCTCCTACGTAAACGACTTTATTCAAGGAAAGGTAAACCTTGATTACAGAGCCAGCACAGAAATCAGAAGAGCAATCCTCCTTTTTGAAAAAGGAAAGTATGAAGAAGCCAAGGAAATCCTTGAAAGATATAAAAGCAAACTCCTACCTTACAGGGACGTTGTAATTTACTACTTGGGACTCATAACCCTCAAGGAAGGTAACTACGACGAAGCCCTCGGCTATGCTCTGCTCCTTGAAACCTTAAACGATGAGCTTGCTAAAAATCTCTATGTCCGGATAGCTCTCAAAAAACCAAAAATCTCCCAGTACGTTTACGAAAAAACAAAGGATCGGTGGATACTCAAGTTTTCCGGGATCAAAGCTTACAACGAAGGAGACTACAAGAAAGCCTTAGAGTTCTTTAAGGAAGCGGGAGAATACATATACGCCGCTTACGCGGCGTTAAAGCTCGGAAACTACGAACTTGCCTACGAGCTTCTCAAGAAAGCCGACCAAAAGAACGAACTCTACTACAAGCTCCTCCTTGAGGTTTTATACAAGCTTGGAAAAGACGAGCAGTTTCTGCAGGTTCTAAACGAGATAAAGGACACTTACCCCGAGCTTTACGAAGAGTATTACGGCTGGTATCTTTTCAAAAAGAAAAAGTGGCAGGAAGCAGCGGAATACTTCAAGAATCCCATATACAAAGCCATAGCCCTATACAACGCCGGAAAATACGAGGAAGTCTTAGAACTCCTAAAAGACAATGAGGAGTACGATGCGAGAATTCTGAAAGCTAAAGCTGCCATAGCGCTCGGTAAAACAGAGCTCGCCCGCAGGTTCCTGTTTAGCGAAACTCCCGAAGAGATTTACCTTCTCGGACTCAGCTACTTCGTTGAGGGGAACTACCAGAAAGCAATCCCCTACTTTGAAAAACTTCTCAAGGAACCTGAGTACAAACTCAAAGCTATGCTCCGTCTTGCGGACAGCTACTACAACCTCGGACAAAAAGACAAGGCGAGAACCTTGTATAGTCTAATAATCAAAGATTTTAAAAACTCTGCCGAAGCCCGTGAAGCTCTAATTGCCCTCGCTCAGATAGAAGCGGAGGAACCTACCAAGAATTTAGAAAAACTCTTGGAAGAGTTTATAAGAACCTATCCCGACAGTCCCCTCATTCCCGAGCTTCAGTTCCAGCTCGCGAGGATTTACGAAAAGGAAGGAAGAAAGGTAGAGGCTGAGATAATCCTAAGAAAACTCTTGAACAATCCTGACTACAGGGACCTCGCTGCCTTGGAGCTTGCAAAAATTACTGATGACAAAAAGGAAAAAGAAAAAATACTCTTAAACCTTCTAAAGAGCAACAAGGAGGAAGTCAGAAAAGAAGCCTTCGCTATGCTTGTGGACTTCTACCAAAAGGAAGGAAAACTCCTAAAATTAGCCAGGCTCCTTGAAAGAATGGAGCCTAAGGCTCAGGTTAAAGCCGTCGAGCTATACCTAAAACTCGGAAGAGTGAAGGATGCCGAAAGAGTATTCAATAAACTCTATAAAAAATACGAGAACTGGGAGGAGCTGAAAGAGCTTGCTCTAAAACTTTACGAAAAGACTAAGAAAGTTAGATATCTCAGAATAGCCTACACTTCCAGAAAACCGGAGATAGCCCTTAGAGCCGCTTACCTACTCGGTATGTATTACCTAGGTAAAGACGATAAAAAGGCGTTGGAATACCTTGTGGAAGTAATCTACAGCGGAAGGAAGGAGTTTCCCTTCTACAAAAGAGCTGTCTTAACCAGTGCGGAACTTCTCAAGAAACTCAGAGCTTACAAAGACGCTTCCTGTATACTCAAAAGGCTGGAGGGATTAAAACTGGAAAAATGGGAAGAGGAAAAAGTTTTAAAATTAAAAAAGGGACTACCTCCCTGTGAGGGATAAAAATGGAATTTTTGCTGTCACTCATTGAGAAAGGCGGATTTGTGATATATCCCCTCCTTTTGCTTTCCCTCTACTCGTGGTATATCATTGTGGAAAGAGCTTTGAACCTTAGAGTTTCTAACTACCTTCCCAGAAACCTCAACGAGTTGAAGCTCCTAATCCAGAAGGGTGATTACGAGGGAGCCCTGAAAATAGCAGAAATTACGGAACATACCTTCTCCAGAGCTGTAGCGATAGTTCTAAAGGAATACCTGAAAGGCAGGAAAGAAAAGGGATACCTCCTCCAACTCATGGAAGGAGAACTTGCCTCAATAGTTCCTAAAGTGGAAAAGAATCTCATAGTTCTTTCCGTGATAGCCTCGGTTGCACCGCTTCTTGGACTCTTCGGAACAATAACGGGATTGATAAAGGTCTTTTCAGCCTTTGCCATAACTCAAGAGGAGCAAGCCCTCAACCTCCTTGCGAAGGGAATCAGTGAGGCGCTGATAGCGGCGGCTACCGGACTTGCAGTCGCAATCCCCGCACTCTTTGCCTATTGGGTTTTTAAAGCCATAGGAAACAACATCCTTGATAAGGTCAGCGAAGAGGCAAAAGAAATAGTAAACTCTCTGGAGTAAAGCTATGAACCTAAGAAGAAGAGTTAGATTCCGCGAAGAGCAAAGGAGCTACATAGACGTAGTTCCCCTCGTTGATACACTGCTTGCGGTCTTTCTGTTTTTAGCTATCCTCGCCTTTCAATCTCCCGAGACATTCATAGCCCTAAAACTCCCCTTTGCGGAAACCGGAGAGAAGGTAAAGCTTACCGCTCTAAAGATACAAGTAAAAAAAGACGGAACTTATCTATACAAAGGTAAGCCTGTATCCGAGGAGGAAATTATGAAGCTATTAGAGGAGAAAAAGTTTGATTATCTAATAATTGAGGCGGACGAGAACGCTAAGCATAAGTTCGTCGTAAAACTCATGGACTTAGCTCGCAAGAAGGGTATTGAGAATGTAGTTATCGCCGTAAAGAAGAAGAGATGAGCTTCTTTCTGAAGAAACTAATCTCCTACTTTATTCTTCCTCCGGGAATTTTTATTGTTATCTTTCTAATCTTTTACCTTTTCAGTAGGCGAAAATTCCTAAAAAAGCTCGCTCTCTTTTCTGCAATAGCTCTATACCTCATATCCATAGAGCCTTTCAAGGACCTCCTCTACATTCCCCTTGAAAAGCCCTACAAAATTCCTGAAAATCCGAGGGGAGATGCTATAGTAGTGCTTGGAGGCGGTGTTTACAACAGCGGAAGGTTGAAGGCATCTTCTTTTAAGCGCCTCATAACGGGATTTATACTCCACAAAAGGACGGGACTTCCTATAATCCTATCGGGGGGAGCGGCAATAAGCGTGATTCCAGAAGCTAAGATTATGAAAGAGTTATTAAAGACCTTCGGTGTTGATGAAGATTACATATACGCTGAGGTAAACAGCAGGGATACTGGAGAGAACGCAAAATACGTTAAAAAGGTCTGCGAAAAAATAGGATGCGAAACGATTATCCTCGTTACCTCCGGTTTTCATATGAGAAGAGCGGAAGCTCTATTTAAGAAGGAAGGCTTTAAGGTGGTTCCCTATCCCACTGACCTCAAGTTTGAGGGAAGGTACAACGTCTACAGCTTCTTTCCCAAATACAGCGTCTTTTACGACAGTGCAATAGCGATAAGGGAGTATATAGGTCTCCTCTTTTACAAGCTTACGGGTCGGATTTGAGTTCTTCGTAAACCTTCTTAACCTGCTCGTAAGTTTCCTCTAAGCTTCCGGTGCTGTAAATAACGTAGTCTGCGAACTTTACCTTCTCCTCTATGGGCATCTGGAGTTTCCACCGCCTTTCAAAATCTTCCGGAGAGAGTCCCCTCTTTATAGCTCTCTCTTTACATACCTCGTAGGGTGCGTAAACGACGATGAGCTTGTCAAACTTTTTATAGCTTCCCTTTTCTACGAGCAGACTCGCTTCCACTATAAAGACAGCGTCCTCCGGAAGACTCTTCTCAATTCTTTCAAGCTCCTCGTATAAGGCTTTGTGGGTTATCTCCTCCAGTTTCCTTAACTTTTCTTTATCGGAGAAGACAATTCCGGCTAGCTTCTTCCTGTCAATGTTCCCCTTTTTATCTAAGATTCCCTCACCGAAGGTATCTAAAACCTTCTTATAAACAGGATGTCCCTTACTGTAGAAAGAGTGAATTAGCTTGTCCGCATCAACGACGTAAGCTCCCAGCTTTCGGAACATCTCCGCAACGGTTGATTTGCCACAGCCTATATTTCCTGTAAGTCCTACCTTCTTCATCTCAGTCCGTAAACTGCTATCTTAAACCTTTTTGCAAGCTCTTTAAACCTTTCTTTCCTAACTATGTAAACCTTCCCCGCTTCCAAGAACAAAGCTTTCGCTCCTGCTTCTTTCATAACCTTCAGCGTTTCCTCACCTACGGTAGGAACGTCAATCCTGAAATCTTGATTCTTGCGAGCAACCTTTATAACGACCGTGCCTCTTCCAGCGAGACTTCCTGCCCTCCTTATAGTTTCTTGCGTTCCCTCCATGGCTTCCACGGCTACGACCGCTTTGTCTTTTACCACGATTGTCTGCCCGATGTCCAAGCTTGCAAGCTCTTTAGCTATAGGAAATCCCCACCGAGCATCTTCCAAGGCTTCTTTATCAGGGGGGAAAGAGTTTATACTTCCCTCTTCCGCAAGTAGTTCATTAAGAATAGGCTTAGGGTCAATTACTCTAAATCCTTTATCCTCTAAAAAGCTTATGAAGGTCCTTATTAAAGTCTCCGGTTTTCTGTCTTTTGTTTTTCTGAGTAGATTAAAGGTAGTCCAATCCATTTTTAAAATTTCTAAAAAAATAAGCTTGTGCTCAAACTTTCCGAGCATAACTAC
>WFPV01000203.1 GCA_015487405.1 Aquifex sp.
ACGTGGGAGTATCTCTCTATCCTCATAAAGTTTTCTACCTTCACGCTTCCCGTTTTTGCCACTCTCCCTATATCGTTCCTCGCAAGGTCAACGAGCATGAGGTGCTCCGCCCTTTCCTTTTCATCGGAAAGGAGCTCCTCCTCTAAGGCTCTGTCCTCTTCCTCGGTTTTTCCCCTCCTCCTCGTTCCCGCAATGGGACGTGTCTCTATCTTACCCTCCTCAAGCCTTACGAGAATTTCAGGAGAAGAGCCTATAACCTTAAGGTCTCCGAAATCCAGGTAATACATATAGGGGGAGGGATTCAGAAACCTGAGAATCCTGTAAATCTTATCGGGATTGGAGTAGAAAGGCCTCCTGAACCTCTGGGAGAGGACTACCTGAATAACGTCACCTTGAGCTATATACTCCTTAGCCTTTTTAACTATACTTTCAAACTCTTCCTTGGAAAAGTTAGAACGCCAGTTATTTAAATTCGGCTCTCTCTCGGAAACACTAAGAAGAGTTGTAGAACTCTCTTTTATCCTTTTTAAAACTTTTTCTATCTTCTCTACACCCCTGTTATACTCTTCATCTAAATCGTTTTTGGTAAATAGCGGAACTACAATCTTTATCTTTCCCGTTAAGTTGTCGTGAATTATAACAACATCCGTAAGAACGAGAAATATATCGTAAGTCTGAATTGGGTCGGGATTTTCATCTGGAACGGGTTCGTAAAACTTCACAACATCGTAAGCGAAATACCCGACGAGCCCTCCCCAAAAACGCGGAAGATTAGGGTCGTTGTAAGGTTTAAAATTCCTAACAATTTTCTTTATCTCACCTAAAGGGTCCTTGCTTTTAAAAAATTCTACCTTTCCCCTGTTATAAATTTCTCCAAACTCTTTACGGGTTCTAATGTAAAAGGAAGAGCCTAAGATAACAAAGGAATATCTCCCCCACTTTTCTCCGCCTTCCGCACTTTCTAAAAGGACATTAAATTGACCTTTATCTTTCACTTTAAGAAATAGGGAAAGGGGAGTTTCCGTATCCACCAAAAGTTCCGTGTAAAGAGGAACTACGCTGAATTCCTTAGAGATACGCCTAAAGTCTTCTCTGGACAAATTCAATTGCATAGAGTTAAATTTTACAGAGGGAGTGTTATAATAGGGGAAATAAAAATGAATAAATTTCTTACCTGGTTTAATGAAAGAGCACAAACGGAAAAGATAGGTTTAATACTTCTTGTGCTTGCAGGGGTAGGATTTTTCCTTTACCAAATCTATAAACAAAGTGCAAAAATTGATAGATTGGAAAAAGAACTTAGGGAAATTCAAAACTTGCAAGCGTACTATTTTGAAAAAAAGAGGCTTGAGAAGAAGCTAAAAGAACTTGAAGAGGGAATAAACTTCTATAAATTGTCTTACGAAGATATATATAACGCAGCCTATAAAAACAATATAACCATTTTAGAAGCTAAAAAGCTTAAAGTTAAGAAATTTTCCGTAAATATAAGCGGGGAAAAAGTGATACTTTCCTCGGTTGCTCAAAAACAGAGACCTCGGAGAGAGAGAGAGAACAGACAGAAAAAATCGCAACAACGAAGACGAACTATTGTAGCTGAACCTGTTAATCTAAAACTTATGGGCAATAAAGAGAAAATGCTTACCTTTCTCGAAGAAATAACTCGGGACAAGCTCGTAGCCTTGGGGGGTTTTTACGGTGGTTGTATCACTGAGACTAACTTTAAAAGATTGGAAGTTCCTCCGAATATTTGTAGTATGGATGCTCGCAGATATAAAGATTGGCTCTGTTCTAAAGTAAATCGCGACAAATTCTATATAACACTCCTTTTATTACATGTGGGGGAATAAGATGAAGAAGATAGGGAACCTTTTAATACTTCTACTCTTCTTTTCTCTACTTAGAGCACAAGATACTTTACCTATAAAGACACCCAGGGAACAAACGTGGGAGGGATTAAAGAGATTAGCCTTTGTTGAAATTTATAGATACGGGAAAGTTGAGAAATTTCAAATAGCTGAGTACATTGAAAGTTTGGGTTATATGCCAAATAAGCGATCTATCACCGTATTTATTACGAAACTGGAAGAACGGGAACCTGAAAAACATTACAAGAACTACACCATCCTTAGGGCTAATTTTCAGAACATTTCCTTAGGTACAGCACTTTACACATTAGCTAAGCTTATGAAAAAGAATGTAATATTCGGGAAAGAGCTACTGAAAGAGTCTACAGAAAGGAGGAATATAGCTGAGGTAAGGGTTTATAACGTACAGAAAAGTGTCACCGCCCGTAAAGAAGGAAGAAAGCAACAAGAAGAAATCCAAATGATCCCTCAAAAAGAAGCAAGTGAATCTGATACAGCGTCCTCTCAGAAAAATCTCAATGAAGCTACAAATAAAAGAATAAGTGAAAGTGCGGAACTTATAGAAACTTACTCGATTTCTTCTTATCTTCTTCAACCTATAAACTTGGTTATTGAACATCCAATAAGGGCCTATACTCTATTTAGAAATATACTCAAGGAATACAATTTGATGGCGATAAGACTTTCGGGGAACTTAATAAAAGTTGGTATAAAAGATACTATAGAGTTTTCACTTAATACGGATGACAAGAATGTGGTCTCCGACTTTATAAAGCGACTAAAGATGTACGTTTCTCCCGCAGCACGTATTGTTTACGATAAAGCTCTCAGAAAAGTAATAGTTACCGATCTAAAAGAGAATATCGATAGGTTAAGGAATTTGAGGGATGACTTTTACTCTATGCTTAATCGGAAAGCAAAAGAAAAACAAAAAGAAGAGAAAAGAATAGTATCTAAGGTGTTTTTCTTCCCCAATGAAAAAGAGCTTGAGTTAGCAAAAAGTTTTATAAGCAAGGAATTTGGAGACATAGTTTCTTTCTCCGAAGATAAGGATTTCAACGCACTTATAGTGGTAGGTGACCGTTATACTATTGAAAATCTTACACATAAGCTGGAAAGACTCTCATCCAGCTCCACCAAAACTCACTTTGTGACTTCGAGAGTCTTTTATGTAAGGTACATTACTCCGCAGAAATTAAAAAAGCTTATTGAGCCTTTGCTTTCCGAAGAAGGGGAGGTTTATATCCTTACCAGTCAAGATATATACAAAACACAAGACTTTGATAAAGATAAAGTATTTATTAAGGGAGCGAGTAACCTTGAAGAGAATGCTTTCGGTGATATTTCTAAGGAAAGGGAAAGTAAAGTTACGGCGAGGAATATAATACTAATACGCGATTATCCGGAAAGAATAGAGGAAATTTACAAAAGATTCAAAAAGTTCCTTTCCGATAAACCTATAAGGATTATTATTAGGGCAAGATTTTTAGAAGTTCAAAAAAATATCCTCAGAGAGCTTGGATTTAACTGGAAACTGCTATTTTCTAAAGCATATTCTCCCACATTTTGGTCAGGTAGTGCTTCTATGGAATCGTTGTTTAGCGGTACGCGCGGCTTGTTTGCTTTCACACTTCAGAAGGGAAGGCTTAACTTGCTCGACCTAAAACTTAAAGCTTATGAAAGAGAAAACCTTGCAAGAAATCTGGCAGAGCCGTACGTTCTAACAACAAATGGTGAACCTGCGGTTGTGGCTAGTGGTGTGGAATGGCCCGTTTTTAGGCTTAACATTACTCAACAACTTACTCAGATAACTTGGAGATATATAAATATACCGATAACTCTCATAGCTACACCGATACTTTTACCAGATGATACGATAGTGCTTGATATAACCTTAACAAGGAAGCAAATAGTGGATTTCTTTAGATTTCCGATTACTCAGGAAGTTACTCAGGATATTCCTATATTATCCTCTTCAAGAATTGATATAAAGATTCCCGTGAAGAATGGAGAAACTATTGTAATAGCAGGTATACTGGAAAAGGCATCAAGTAATAATGAAGAAGGTATTCCGGGATTCCGGAGGATTCCTTTGTTGGGTTGGTTATTTAAAACTCAAACGAAAGAAATGAAAGATAAGGAACTTCTCATCTTCTTAACTCCCGAAATTGTTGAGGAATAGTTAGGAAAGCTTGGATAGAATTTTTTCTCTCCACGCTCTTGCTTTTCTATATACTTCTTCTTCGTCAATAGTTTTAAGTTTTCTTTTTTCCATAAGAACTTTTCCTTTGCATACAACTGTGTCGATACTTTCAGAGTTTGCTGAATAAACAAACTGAGCTATAGGGTCATATAAAGGTTGGAATTCCGGAACAGATGTATTAATAAGGATAAAGTCTGCTTCGTAACCCTCTTCTATCTTACCAGCTTTTATACCTGCTATTTTAAAACCGTTTTCAGTCGCCATTTGCAACACTGTTTTTGCATCTATAGCCTTTGCATTCAGATTAGCACCTTTATGGAGCTTTGCACATGTTGATATTTCTTCGTGCATATTAAGGTTGTCGTTTGAAGCTGCACCGTCAGTTCCGAGACCTACAAGTATTCCCCTATTAATATAATCAGGCACAGGAGCAATCCCGGAAGCGAGTTTTAGATTGCTCTCAGGACAATGAGCAATTTTTACACCTTTTTCTCTGAGTATTTCTCTTTCCTCTTCCGAGGTCCAAACCATGTGGGCACATAGGACATTTTCGCCGAGAAAGCCGATATTGTTTAGATGAATTACAGGAGTATACCCGTATTCTTCTTTGATTCTTTCTACTTCTCCTTTGGTTTCCGCTACGTGGATATGAAGTAATAGTCCGTATTCATCAGCCAGTTCTTTTGCCATCTTTAAAGTTTTTGGTGAACACGTATAAGGAGCATGGGGACATATTACCGGGAAAACATAGTTTCTATCCTTGAATTCTTCAACGAATTTTCTTGCTCTTTCTATGTATTCTTCAGGGGTACCTGCTACTTTTGTAGGGAAATCTAATATACCGAAACCGAGACCTGCTCTTACTCCAACCTCTTCACACACTTCTCCTACACTTTCTTCAAAAAAATACATATCCATAAACAAGGTAGTTCCACTTTTTATAGCTTCGATTAGGCCTAGTAGTGTCCCATCTCTAACAAATTCAGGGGAAACAAATTCTGCCTCTAAGGGCCATATAACTTTTTGAAGCCAGTCCATCAAAGGTAGATCCGCACCAAGTCCCCTTAACAGAGTCATCGGAATATGCGTATGCATATTGGCAAAGGATGGTAGGATAATTTTTCCCTCTCCCAGAATTATTTCTTTTGCTTCAAGTTGCAAATTCTTATCAATTTTTTTTATCACACCGTCTTTTATGGCTATATTGTAGTTCTCTCCTCTACCCGGAATCGCAACATCTTTTACTAAAAGGTCTACCTTTTCCATAAAAAAGTATTTTAGATGGTTGCCTGAGTTTTTGAATAAGTAAAGGTTTCAATCCCTTATAGGCACATAACAAACATGCCAATACATGGGACACTGCTAACGCAAATCCCAGTTTCAATCCCTTATAGGCACATAACAAACAGGGATAAAACCAGGGGCAAGCGGGAGCGGGTCCGAGTTTCAATCCCTTATAGGCACATAACAAACCCTGAATAACATTATAAACGATTTTTCGGAAACAGGGTTTCAATCCGGTTCTTACCCAAATAGATGATAGTAGGTAAAAAGAGCGAGAGCATAATGGAGAGAGCGAAAAGACCGGAAGAAGGCTTTAGTCCTTCGCTTAAATGCTGCTAACTTGTCCCTTAGCTTGGAATGCAAAGCTTCGTTTCTATTGACTCTCC
>WFPV01000204.1 GCA_015487405.1 Aquifex sp.
CCTTCTCCTTTCGTCTATCTTCTTGGCAAGCTCCCAGTCTATCTGGGGGTCAAGGGAGGCTAAGATAAAGAGGGGTGCGGTGTTTATGTTTATCCTCCCGTCCGAGAAGGTGGTGAGGAGCTCGTAAAGTCCCGGTTTTTGAATCTCCCCTCCCTTCTTTCCGTATAAATCCTCTTTGCTTTCCCAGAAGAGCTCAAGCTCGTAAATAGAATCCATGGGAGCACGCTTTACGGGGTATTTCGTATCTAAGTAGCCCTCCTCCTGTCCGGTCCATATCAGTATTCTTCTCTTTATCTCGGGGTCAATCTCTAAGTAAAAAAAGAGTCTGTCAAAGACTCCCTCAAGTCCCTTCAGCTTTTTTAAATAGTTGGGGTTCAAAAACCTGTCCTCGTCTACAATTTGTGCTCTCACCGTTCCAAGAGGAGTCTCAAACTCGTAGTTCCGAGCCCACAGGTCAGTAAGAGCGTCGTAACTTTTTTCCTCCTTTTTTAAGAGCTCTATCACGCGAAGCGTAAGTGATTTTAAGACTAAATACTGCTTCTCCTTCGTGTAAATTCTCCTAAATAGAAGGTCTGTGTTGCTCACACTCTGGAGGAGACTCACCGTCTGGTAGCTCAGTGTGAGAACTATAGCTAAGACGAGAACTATAATCATCTGGGTCTTACCGAGAGGTTTTCCAAAGAGCCCACCACTTCCACGGTGATGCCCTTCCCTTTAAAGAGTGCGGAGACTCCGGATTTTAAAGGATTCTTTCTGTTTAGTTTGAGCTTTCCTGAGCCTTTCAGCTCCATACCGAGGTAGCTCACACTTCCCGTAAAACTCTCTCCGCGGAAGTTCAGGGAAATTTTATCTAAATTTAAGTTTTTATTAGATACGCCTTCGGCGTGGAAAGTTCCGTAGATTCCTTCGGAAATTTTCAGATTAGCCCGCAAAAGCTTTACGCTCTTGCTACATCTAAAGTCTTTAAAAGAAAGCCTCAGCTCTCCTGAAAGGTTGTATAAAACTTCCGAAGGCTTCCCCCTACAGAGTAGGGTAGCCCTCACTCCGAAGGGAACGAGAGCGAGCTCCAACTTGTCAAAGCTTGCGATTTCCTCGTTTCCTACAAATATCCTTCCCTTACCGAAGGTAATTTTATTAATTTCCTCCTTAATTCCGCTTGAGAGTAAGAAAATCTTGTTTTTCTGGAGGAGACTTTCCAGAAAGAGGTACTTGGGAAAGAACAGGAATACGCCGATGGCTGTCAAGATAAGCGTTAGTATAAAGCCGAGGAGGAGCTTAGAAAATCTCCTCATCTTCCTCTACCGTTTGTATTTCTTCCCTTTTCTTTTCTTTCTTTTTTAAGGCTTTCATTAGCTCCTCTGCGAGCTTTTTATGTTCTTCCGTAATCTTGGAGAGCTCCTGGGGTGAGGATACTACGTAGGGTGTTATGAAGATAAAGAGGCTGGTTTTGTCCTTCTCCCTCTTGTCGTAGCGAAAGAGATGGCCCATGAGGGGAATATCTCCCAAGAGGGGAACCTTCTCGGTAGTCATGAGGGTTTTCCTGCTTATGAGTCCACCTATCACCACGGTCTGACCATTTTCTATGACTACGTCGGAGTTGAGCTCTCTGTTGGAGGTTATGGGAACGGTGTAGTTGAGTCCGGCAACCTCGTTGGTGAGGTATCCGGTGATTTCCTTAAGGGTTAAACTTATTATGAGCCTAATGTTTTTCTCGGTAATTCTCGGGGTTATCTTTAGCTCCAAGCCCACATCCTTGTAGTCGTAGGTGATTATGGGATTTCCGTTAACGTCGTATTTAATCCCGGTGGGGAAGGGGACGACCTGTCCCACCTTTATGGTTGCTTCCTGATTATCAAGAGTGAGAATCTTGGGGTTGGAGACCACGTGAAAGCCTGTCCCCTGCTCTAAGAGGGAGAAGAGAAATACAAGGTCGGGGAAGAAGAACTCTACGTTTCCTATGTTCACCTTGGTTCCGGACTCGGAGAAGGCTCCTATTACGAAGTTCCCTGCCTGGAAGGCATTGAAGATGTCGGTGAGGGTAGCTCCCTTGAAAGCCGCTCCCCCTTTCGTTCCCAAGATTTGCCACCTTATTCCTTTCTCCAGTATATCCTTTGCGGAGGCTTCCACTATGGCGGCAGACAGGAGAACCTGTCTTCTCCTGACGTCCAGCTTCCTCACGAAACGCTTAACCGCTTCGTATTCCGCTTTGGTTGCGTAGAGTATAAGAGAGTTACTCCTTTTGTCTATCCCTATTTTCATTCCGCTTTTTAGAGATATGGTAGATGTTTGGAAGGAGACAGTGGTTCCTTTTTTGTTTTTTGTCTGGACTGTTCGGGGGCTTTTCGTTTTAATGCCTTTAAAGAGGCTGGACAGGCTTTTGTATATCTCCTCCGCGGATATGAAGTTTAGGGGAATTATGTAGAAACTTCTCTCGGTTTCGGTGGATTCGGGGGTGTCAACCTGTTTGATGATTTGCTCAACGAGGGGGAGTAAATCCTTGTGAGTATAAACCGCGAGGCTTCCCACCTCGTCCACCGCGGAAAATACGGAAGGCTCACCGTATTTCTTGGAAGAGAGTGTAGAAATGGGTTGAAGGAGCCTCGCAACGTAAGAGGGTTTCACATACTCTAAGTTAAATACCTTAACCGTTCCCCCCGACTTTCCGCTGTCTATCAGGTTCAGGATTTGGCGAACCTTGTTTATGGAATCCGCGTAATCAGCTATTATTATGGCGTTAGCCTGCTGGTTGTGTGCCACTCTTCCGTAGGGGGAGAGAAAAGGTCTTATTGTGTTTATAGCCTGTGCGGCGTTCACGTTCTCAAGCTTGTAAACCATCGTTATGAGCTCCCCTCCCCTGCTCTTCTTTGTCCGGGTAAAGGGAACTCCTTGGGTGGAAGGAAGTATCTTTATGGTGCTTCCTTCGTCAATGAGTGCGTATCCCTGCATGGCGAGTGCTTGAGAAAAAAGCTCCAAGGCTTCCTGAGGGGTGAGTTCCCTGTTTGAGATTATCGTTATCTTTCCCCTGACTCTGGGATCTATTACGAGGTTCTTTCCGGTGAGCTTTGCTATCTCGGTGGCAACAGTTTTTATATCTACTTCATCAAAGTTTAAAATTACGCTCGCGAAAGCGAGCGTCCCCAAAATCAATAGTAAAGAAATTATTTTCTTCATACCACGTCCCCTTCCCTCGGAAGGAACAGCAGAACTCCCAGTGTGCTTATTGTGTAGCCCAAAAGAACGCTCGGCAGGTGTCCCGAAAAGACGAACATGGCGTATCCTACGAAGTAGGGAAGAGTGATAAGGGCGTAGCTCCAGAAGTATCTTCTCATGGCGATGTATCCCCAGTATTCTCCCTCCGCCTTAACGGGTAAGAATATCTTTCTTACTAAAAACGCTACCGCGTAAGCGAAGGCTCCGCTCAGTAGCTCCGCTATATAGACGTATTTTACGAGTTTCGGGGAAACGGGTAGCTTGAAGTAGGGGTAAAGTATGAAGGCTCCCACCAGCAGGAGCGTGTAGCCGAAAATTACTGAGTAGGCAAACTGGCGAGCTCTCTTTATGAATAACTGCTTCTTGTCTTGAGTATCTCTCTCAGCCATAGGTATTCATCCCTCTTTGGTCCCGTTGATAGCATGACTACGGGAACGCCCGTGTACTCCTCAATGAACTTTATGTATTCTTTAGCTTCCGGAGGAAGCTCCTCGGGATTTCTTATCCCTTTGGTGGAACGTTTCCATCCCTTGAAGGTTTTATAAATGGGTTTTACTTTCGTGAGAACAGAGTAAGAAGCTGGGAAGTGCTCTATCCTTTCTCCCTCGTACTCGTAGGCTACTGCGACTTTCACCTCCTCAAAGCCATCAAGGACGTCAAGCTTGGTTATGACAAAACCGTGGAGTCCGTTCACCTGAACAGCATACTTCAGAGCTACGAGGTCTAACCATCCGCACCTTCTCGGTCTTCCGGTCGTTGAGCCGTACTCCCCTCCCAGCTCTCTGAGTTTTTCGCCCTCCTCTCCTTTTAGTTCTGTAGGGAAGGGTCCTTCTCCTACGCGTGTGGTGTAAGCCTTGGCAACTCCGAGGAAGTAGGCGTCCGCAAAGTAGTTGGGGGGGAGTCCTGTTCCGTTGGAAAGTCCCAACGCGGAGGAGTTTGAGGAAGTTACGTAGGGGTAGGTTCCCATATCTATGTCAAGGAGCGTCCCTTGTGCTCCCTCAAAGAGAACGCTCTTGTTGTTTTTCATAAAGAACTGAAGAACGTCTCCGACGTTGTTTTTAAATTTTTCATAAATTCGCAGTTGTTTTTCGTAAATTTCTTCAAGCTCTAAAGAAAAGTTTTCACAAAAGACCTTCTCGCAGATGTTTTTAACAAATTCCAGGTTATCCTTAAGGAGTTCGTAGAATCTCTTTTCGTCCGTAAGGTCGCTTATCCTTATTCCTCTCCTTCCGTATTTGAACATGTAAGCGGGTCCTATACCTCTCAGAGTCGTCCCTATCCCCTTCTTTCTTTCAAAGAGGCTGTCAAGGAGTTTGTGGTAAGGCATAACGAGGTGAACGCGGTCGCTTATTATGAACCTCTCTTTTACGGGAATTCCCTTTTCTTCTAAGTTCTTGACCTCCTCTTCCAGAACCTCAAGGTCAACAACCATCCCCTGAGCTATAACTCCCACCACATGCTCGTGGAGTATTCCTGTGGGAAGGAGGTGGAGGATGAACTTCTGGTCGTTCACTACGACCGTGTGTCCCGCGTTGCTTCCTCCTTGGTATCTTGCGGTGATTTCAAAGCTCTCCGAGAGGAGGTCAACAATCTTTCCCTTTCCTTCGTCTCCCCACTGAGCACCTAAAATTACGAGCTTTTCCATAGATAACCCTCTTTCAGAAGTGGAACACCGAAGAATTTAATATACCATTAAAAAATTATGAAAAGGGTAGGATACATTTACGACGATATCTACCTCAAGCACGACTGGGAAGACCACCCGGAACACAAGGGAAGACTCTTGTCCATTCAGGAGCACGTCCAAAAGAGCGGTATAGCGGACAAGCTAATTCCCATAAAACCGAGGAGAGCTACAGCTGAAGAGGTAGCACTAAACCACGACCCTGCTTACATTCAAGAAATTCACGACTTTTGCAAGTCTGGAGGGGGCTTTTTAGACCCAGACACCTACGCCGTTCCCGAAACCTACGACGTAGCCCTCTACGCGGTGGGAGGAGTCCTTGAAGGAATAGACAGAATTCTTAAGGGAGAGGTTGATAGAGTTTTTTGTGCGGTAAGACCCCCGGGACACCACGCGGAATACGCAAAAGCTATGGGATTCTGCATCTTTAACAACGTAGCCATCGGAGCCCATTACCTTAGGAAGGTGAAAAAACTGAACAGAGTCTTCATCATAGATTTTGACGCCCACCACGGAAACGGCACCCAGAGGAGTTTCTATCAGGACAACACAGTTTTTTACTTCTCCACCCACCAGTATCCCTTCTATCCGGGAACCGGCTCTGCGGACGAGCAGGGTGTGGGTGAAGGATACGGCTATACGGTCAACGTTCCCATGTCCGCAGGAGCGGGAGACTACGAGTATAAGCCCTTTTACGAACAGCTCCTTCCGGAGCTCATGGAAAGGTTTAAGCCCGAGTTCGTCTTAGTCTCTGCAGGATACGACCTTCACGCGGACGACCCGCTGACTTACCTTAACGTCACCAACGAGGGAGTGAGAAATATAGTGAAGAATATATTAAAAACTGCGGATAGGTTGGAGGCTCCCGTTCTATTTGCACTGGAAGGAGGATATAACCTGAGGGCACTTGGTGAGTGTGCGGTAATAACCTTAGAAGAGATGTTAAAGGATGAGCAGGTTTAAGTATAGGAGCGGAAAGGTAAAGGTTGAGCACACTCTGCTTGAAGGATTGAAGGATTACTTAAAAGAGATAGAAAAGTGGGACTGCGTGGAGAGCATAATTCCCGGAAGAATCGTTCGCCAAAACAAGGGAAGGGGGAGCAAGGGACTGTTCCTTAAATATAAAACTATAAGCGGATACAAGCTCCTCTATAAAACTGGAACCTCCGTTCAGGAGGTTTTCGTTGTTTGTAGCGATTACGAAGAGTTTGAGAAGAGGTTTAAAGATACCTTCGGTGAGTAATTAGAAATCATACTCCTCTCTTTGATTCAGTTCCGCTTTCTTCATACCTTTAACGTCACCTTTGTAAAGATACAAGTAAGCCTTTATCTTTCTCCCGTTTTCCAGCTCAACCACATCCTCAATCCGCTCGTAATAGAACGGAATACCCTCATGCTCGTCAAGTTTTTTTAACGTTTCCTCGTCTACTTCGTAAACCTCACCTCTAACTTTCCTTTTTTCCCTAAAATTCTTGTCGTACTTCTTAAAATATTACTATGGAGAAAAGAATAACCACACCCCTCACCGACGAGGTAGTAGAAAACCTAAGGATAGGTGATAAAGTCCTTATAACGGGTTGGATATACACTGCAAGGGACGCCGCCCACAAGAGAATGGTCGAGGCGATTCAGAGAGGTGAAAAACCCCCTATAGACTTAGAGGGACAGATAATCTATTACGTTGGACCCACTCCCCCAAAACCTGGGCAGGTGATAGGCTCAGCGGGACCCACCACCGCAATAAGGATGGACAAATACGTTGAACCTCTTCTCAAGCTAGGTCTGAAAGGAATGATAGGAAAGGGATACAGAAGTCCCAAGGTTAGGGAACTCCTCAAACAGTATAAGGCGGTTTACTTTGCCGCAGTTGGAGGAGTAGCTACCTTGCTGCAAAAGCACATCAAAAAATCAGAGCTTGTGGCTTACGAGGATCTGGGAACCGAAGCTATTAGAAGGCTTTACGTTGAGGACTTTCCTGTGGTCGTGGCTAACGACATATACGGAGGAGACTTATTTGAGGAAGGAAGAAAGAAGTACGCGAAGATAGATGTTTGATAAGATAAAGGAAGCTTTAGAAGAAGAAAAAGAAGAGTATTTAAAGAAACTAAAAGAAATTGATGAAAAAGTTTGGAAAGTGTCTAAAGAGATTGAGGAATTAAAGAGAGAAATAAAGAAAAAACAGGAGAATTGTAGCGTATTTTTCGATATTATAAAGTTA
Source organism: Aquifex sp. (assembly GCA_015487405.1). Lineage (GTDB taxonomy): Bacteria > Aquificota > Aquificia > Aquificales > Aquificaceae > Aquifex. The sequence continues at coordinate 7,113 of WFPV01000204.1, forward strand.
AAAAGTTTGCATGCCAGACTAAAAAGGCTTTATCAAAAGCAGGAAGAGCTCAATTTAGAGGGGGAAAGAATTAGAGAAAAATTAAGGTTAATAGAGAAAGATTTAAAGGCTCTAAAAATAATAGAAGAGAAAAGAGCAAAGGAAGAATTGAAAAAAAATCTTACAGTGGAAAATCTTAACTTAAGTTATTTTCATTTAATTAAGAAAAAAATTGTAGGCTTGTTGATTGTTCTTAGTTTATCAGTCCCTATTTTTTCTCTGAGTGCTTCTCAGGAAAGAATAAAGAAGGATGTAGAGGAAAGAGTTAAAGATGATATTAAACTTCTCGTTAAGTTACTCGAAGAAAAAATAAAGGTTCTCCGTGAGGAAAGAAAGCGCTTGGAAAAACTGAGAGAGGCTCGTAAAGAGAAGAGAATTTCTCAAGAGAAATTAATTCAACTACGGGAACAGAGGGAGAAGGAAATACAGAGGCTCGTTAAAGCTGTAAGCAAAGCCGACCCCGACGAAATTGCTCCCGCGATAGAGAGCTTACCCCCTGAGCTTGCCGCAGAAGTTTTACTTAGATTAAAAGAAAAAAAAGCAGGTCAAATATTAGCGAATATGAATCCCCAAAAAGCCGCACAAATAATGGAGATTATTCTCGAGAGAAAACCTGATTTCAAGATTTCCTTGGAAGAAGAAGGTTTTTAAGCACTTGAATTTGTTCTTCAAAGGTAATATAATATCCTTTTGGAGGCCCGGTAGCTCAGGTGGTAGAGCACCCGGCTGAAAACCGGGGTGTCGGCGGTTCGACTCCGCCCTGGGCCACCACTCAAACCTTTATTAACTCTCTTCCAAGAACTCTTTCAGCAAATTCGTAAACTACTGTTTTCCAATTAAGTTTCCCCTCTTCCACCAGGTCTAACTTTTCTTCCATAATGGCCGTAAACTTGTAATCCATCAATAAGGGGAACTTTTCCATAAGAAAATCTACGACTTGGAAAGCTATATCTGTAGGAACTAAAGCCTTGTTCTTTATACGGATATAACCTCTCTCTTTAAGAGTTTTGACGATCGTCGCGTAAGTAGAAGGTCTTCCTATACCAAGCTTCTCTAAAGTTTTTACAAGGGTTCCCTCCGTATACCTGGGTGGAGGTTGAGTTTTCCTCTCTTCAAGTTCTACTCTAACGAGCTTTAGGAGCTCTCCCTCCTCTAGCTCCGGTAAGGGTTCCTCTTTGATGTCCGCCGGATATACTTTACTCCAACCGTCAAACTCTATCTTTAACCCCTTAGCAACGAGTTTTAGTGGACGTCTTAGCTCTGGAGAAATAGCTTCTATCTCTACCTTTTGTCTTAGCAGCCGCATTTCTCTCATAAGGCTGGCCACAGTCCTGCGAAAGATTAAGTCATAAAGTGAAGAGGGATCCCCACCTTCTCTTATCTGGGGAACAACTTTCGTTGGTCTAATACACTCGTGAGCTCCTTGAGCGGTGGGTTTTTGGCGAAATTTACGCAGTCTTCCCACATACTCCTCACCGAAGGTATCTTGAATAAATTTCATAAATTCTTTAGCTTTCTTTTCGTTCATTCGGTAGCTATCCGTTCTTGGGTAAGTTATGTAGCCTTTCTCGTAAAGCTCTTGAGCAAGTTTTTGGGTTTTATCGGTAGAGAACCCCAATTTAGCGTTGGCTTCTGCTTGTAGGTCTGAAGTTATGAAGGGTTTGGGAGGATTGAGTTTATCTCCCTTCTCGGTAAACTTTAAAACGGAAAAGAAACCCTTTTCTAGCTTCTTGGCTATTACCTTTGCATCTGAAGGATTTTCGTATCTATAGTCGTAGTAAGCGTAAAATCTTTTACCGTCTTTTTCAAGCAAAACCTTTACGTAGTAATACTTTTTAACCTTAAAATTCTGAATTTCTCTTTCTCGTTCAACGATAAGTCTTAAAGCGGGAGACTGGACGCGTCCTGCGGAAAGGTGATAGTTTTTAAATTCTTTCCAAAGAACCGGAGATATAAGATAACCTATAAGCCTGTCTAAGATTCTACGAGCGAATTGGGCATAAACTAGGTTCATATTTATATCTCCTGCGTTTTTTATGCTTTCGTATATGGCTTGGGGTGTTATTTCATAGAACGTTGCTCTCTTAATGTTTTTATTTACCTTTTTTAAATCTTCTTTTAAAAAGTAAGCTATCGCTTCACCCTCCCGGTCCGGGTCCGTTCCCAGATAAATAATTTCCGATTTGCCGGCAAGTCTTTTCAATTGTTGTATAAGTTTTTTCTTACCTTTCCTGTAGACGTATTTTGCCTTTAGAGTCTTTAAATCTACCCCCAGCTCCCTTTCAGGAAGGTCCTTTATATGTCCGAGAGTAGCCTTTACAATAAACTCCTTTCCCAGAAATTTTTGAATGGTCCTTGCTTTTGTAGGAGATTCAACTATAAGGAGGTTCATAATACTTAAAGTTTATTTAATAGCAAGATAAGGGTAGTTCACGAATGAGATGAGAGGAAAATAAGAAAATATGAGATGTCCGGAGTGTGGAAGCGAAAAAATAGTAAAGGACGGAAAACAACGTGGAAAGCAAACTTACTTATGTAAAGTATGCCAAAGAAGATTTACTCCAGGTGCAAC
>WFPV01000205.1 GCA_015487405.1 Aquifex sp.
ATATGCTTGGTTGAAGAGTTTTCCAGAATGGTAAGTGAGGTATCCTAAAGCGATTTGGTATTCTGCAGGAATATCGGTTAGGGCTATTGAGAAAGATTTTAGAGGTTTTGGCATTAGGGCTACCTCTTAAGGAAAATTTTAAAACTGCTTATGCAGGTGGGTTTCTGTGTACGCACTTTAGATACAAGGTTTTAGTCCGAAAGTTTTCTATAAAATTTCCCTTATGTACATTCTCTTAGCCTTTCTAGTTCTCTTTTTAGCCTTCCTCCCCTTTCACCTTCTAAAATCACCCGAAGGGTCCCAAATTCAAATAAAAAAAATAAAGGTTGAAGAGTTCAATCCGGAAATTCCGAGTAACCTTCCAAAGAGGGAACTCCGCTTTCACCTCTCTTCTGACCCCAAAACCTTGAATCCCGCGGTAGCAATGGAAACCTCCTCCACAGCAGTTTTTGGTGACGTATTTAGCGGACTTACTAAGCTCAACATAAAGACCATGAAGCCGGAGCCAGACCTTGCCGAAAGCTGGGAAGTTTCTAAAGACGGAAAGGTCTGGACATTCCACCTAAGGAAGGGAGTTAAATGGAACGACGGGGAGCCTTTAACGGCTGACGATGTTGTCTTTACTTACAGAGATGTTTACTTAAACGACAAAGTTCCCACGTCCATGAGGGATATGCTCGTAATTGAAGGTAAGAAACCCTTGGTGGAAAAAGTGGACGACTATACGGTAAGGTTTATTCTTCCCAAGCCTTTTGCCCCTTTCTTGAGCGTAGTGGGAGCGGAGATTCTTCCAAAACATAAGCTCGAGAAGTATATAGAGGAGGGAAACTTTGCCTCCGCCTGGAATGTAAACACTTCCCCGAAAGAAATCGTAGGAACGGGACCCTACAGGATTACCGAGTATATAAAAGGTCAGAGGGTTCTTTACGAGAGAAATCCATACTACTACGAAAAGGACGAAAGAGGCAACTCTCTCCCTTACATAAAGAGGAAGGTAGGTGTTATAATTCCGGACCCCGATACAGCACTCTTGAAGTTTGTGAACGGAGAGATTGATTACATAGGTGTCAGAGCTCAGGATATTCTCTACCTGGCTACGCAGAAAAGGAAAGACTTCGTCGTTTACGACCTTGGTGCTACCCCCTCAACCACTTTTTTGGTCTTCAACCAGAATCCGAGAGCGAAGATTCCCAAGTATAAGCTGAATTGGTTCCAAAACAGAACCTTCAGAGTAGCAATCTCCCACGCGATAGACAGAAAAGGTATCGTAAAGCTCGTTTACAACGGGCTTGCAGAGCCCCTATACACTCCCATAACTCCAGCAAACAGACCTTATTACGACGAGAAATATTACCCGAGGTTTGAGTATAACCTCCAAAAAGCGAGAAAGCTCCTTGAGAGCATAGGCTTTAAAGACAGGGATGGGGACGGGATACTGGAGGACCCGGAGGGTCACGACCTTGAGTTCACACTCCTAACGAACGCGGGAAACAAAGAACGGGAGATGATGGGAGCGATAATAAAGGAGGACCTCAAAAAGATAGGGATAAAGGTTCACTTCCAACCCATAGACTTTAACTCCCTCGTTTCTCGTCTAACCGTTCCTCCCTACGAGTGGGAGGCGGTAATCATAGGACTTACGGGTTCAATAGACCCACACTTCGGAAGGAACGTATGGCACTCATCCGGAGCCCTTCACATGTGGAATCCTAGGCAGAAAAAACCGGCAACCAAGTGGGAAGCGGAAGTAGATAGACTCTTAGACCTCGGAGCTACCGAACTAAACTACGAGAAGAGAGTGGAAATCTACAAGAAGGCCTTCCGTATTATAACTGAGCAGCAGCCTATGATATTTATAGTAGCTCCCAAGAGTATGGTGGCGGTTAAAAATTATTTAAAGAATGTCTTCCCCACTGTCTGGGGGTGGTACGAACATTTAAAAGTGTTTATAAAAGATTGAAGGATCGGGCGAAGCCTGGTCTAAAATCATCTCAACTTATTATCTTAAATATTTATAATCATACTTATGTTCAACTTCACTGAGGAGCAGATAAAGAGGTATGCCCGTCACATAATCCTCCCGGAAGTAGGAGGAAAGGGACAGGCTAAACTCCTGCAGTCTAAGGTCCTTGTTATAGGAGCGGGAGGATTGGGTTCACCGGCGCTATACTACCTCGCCGCCGCAGGAGTGGGAACCATAGGAATAGTTGACTTTGACGTGGTAGACTTTTCCAACCTCCAGAGACAGATACTTCACACAACCGAGAGGGTAGGAACACCGAAGGTAGAGAGCGCAAAAAAAACCTTAGAGGCTCTCAATCCCGACGTTAAGGTAATCACCTACAACACTAAGATAAACAAGAACAACATAATGGACATAATAAAGGACTACGACGTTATTTTGGACGGAACCGATAACTTCCCCACGAGGTTTTTAATAAACGACGCCTGTTACTTTGCGGGAAAGCCTCTCGTCTCCGCCGCAATGCTCAGATTTGAAGGGCAGTGCACGGTCTTTGACTTCAGGGATAAAGAGAACTCCCCCTGCTACAGATGTCTCTTTCCCGAACCGCCTCCTCCCGGACTCGTTCCCTCATGCCAGGAAGCGGGAATCTTAGGTTCTGTTGGTGGAATAATGGGAAGCATCCAAGCAACCGAAGCCATAAAACTACTTCTCGGAATAGGGAAGCCTCTTGTCGGAAAGCTACTCATAATGGACGCTCTCTCTATGGACTTTAGAAAGGTGAAGCTCAGAAAGGATCCCAAGTGTCCCCTCTGCGGAGAGGAGCCCAAGATAAAAGAGCTCATAGAGTATGACCAAAGCTGTGAGGTTCGCTTCTAAGTGCGTCTCTTCTCCTTAGAGAACCTAACCTTCCTTTCTCTTGTCCTTGCCGTTTTATTAGGTATTTACATTCCCGACTACGGAGAGCACCTCAAGATTTTTGGAGATATATTCCTCAACCTCCTCAAGATGATTATCGTTCCCCTCGTCTTTACCTCCGTTTTTACCGCCATACTCGGACTTGGAGACATCACAAAGTTCAGGAATTTGGGACTAAAAGCCCTCCTTTACTACTTCTCCACAACCGCCATGGCGGTAATGACGGGACTCGTAATAGTCAACATCCTTCAGCCCGGAAAAGGCGTTCAGGTAAACGGTATTCAGCCCGCGGAGGTTCCGAAAGTTGAGGAGTTCTCCTTAACGAACCTTCTATTGAACCTTATTCCTTCCAACCCCTTCCAATCTTTTGCGGAAGGCAAAGTTCTTCAGATTATAGTCTTTGCTATCTTTATTGGTCTTGCGGTTCTCGTTATAGACAAGTTTAAGCAGGAGATAATAAAGAACTTCTTTGAAGGCTTTAACGATGCCCTGATTCAATTAACCAAGTGGGTTATCTTAATGACGCCTATCGGCGTATTTTCCTTGGTTTATTACCTCATTTCAAATGCGGGTGTTGAGGTTTTAATTTCTCTATGGAAGTATGCCCTTGCGGTAGTTCTCGGGCTTTTAATTCATGCCTTTATAAACCTTCCCCTTCTTGCCTACATCTTCGGAAGGTATAATCCCTTCAAATACTTCCTTCAGGTCAGGGAAGCTCTGCTCATAGCTTTTTCCACAGCTTCTAGTGCGGCTACACTGCCCGTATCTATGGAGCTCGCCCAAGAAAAGGGTAAGGTTAAAAAGGAAGTTGCCGGCTTCGTCCTTCCCTTAGGAGCTACCATAAACATGGACGGGACAGCACTTTACGAAAGCATCGCTGCCGTATTCATTGCCAACATTTACGGAATAGAGCTCTCCTTTTCCCAGATGCTGACAATCTTTTTGACGGCAACACTCGCTTCTATAGGTGCGGCGGCAATTCCGGGAGCGGGCCTCGTTATGCTTACGCTAGTTCTTAGCTCAGCCGGGATTCCTTTAGAAGGAATAGGATTAATCATTGCGGTAGACCGATTTCTTGATATGCTGAGAACAGCCATAAATGTCTGGGGAGACTTAAATGGTGCGAAAATTTTGAACAGGTTTGTAACCTCCTTACCTCATCAAAGATGAGAAACTTCTTGCTTCATCATGGAGCTATCGGGCTTGACTTCCCCGAGGTTAAAGGGTCTGCCAGCCTTTTTAAGGTTCCTAAAAGTTTTCGGGTCACATTAGATAACAAAATCAGTGTTTTCTGTAAAATTATTTAAAAAAAGGAGGAAAGATCCATGAAAAAGTTCTTAGCTGCAACCTTAGCACTCGCAGGATTCGCTCTCGCAGTGGATGGAAAGACTCTCTTCCAATCCAAGGGATGTGCAGCTTGCCACCAACCTGCAGCTGATACCGTAGAACCTTCTCTTAAGAGAATAGCTCAAGCTTACGCAGGAAAAAAAGATCAACTTATTAAGTTCTTAAAGGGAGAAGCTCAACCTATAGTAGACCCCGCTAAGTTTGCTATAATGAAGGCTCAACTTACTGCATTAAAGAGCCTGTCTGACGCTGAACTCAAAGCTCTTGCAGAATTTATACTTTCTCACAAGTAATTTATCTTAAATGCCATCTCGAAGGGGCGGTCTAAAATATTAAAAATGAAAGAAATCAAAGAAGCTTCTTTATCTTTATCCGACGAGGGAACTTATATCGCAAAACTCCCCTCTGGGGAAATTCAAGTTGGAGAAAAAGCCCTAAAGCCTATGGAACTCCTTCTCGCTTCCGTAGGCGGCTGTTCCGGAGTGGACGTTTACCACATCCTCAAGAAAAAGAGACAGGACGTAAAAGACATAAAGATTTTTGTAAAAGGAACCAGAAGGGAAAAACATCCAAAGATTTATGAGGAGATAGAAATTAAATACGTTGCCGTGGGAAAGGTGAAAGAAAAAGCCTTAGAGCAAGCGGTCAAGCTCTCGGTGGAAAAGTATTGCAGCGTCCTTGCTATGGTGAAGCCTTCCACCCAAATTAAGGTGAGTTGGGAAGTATGGGAAGAATAACAGCGTGTTTTGAAGAATTAAAAAACAGAGGTGAACGAGCCCTGGTTTCCTACCTTATGGTAGGTTATCCCGACTACGAAACATCCTTGGAAGCCTTTAAAACTGTCTTAGAAAACGGAACGGACATTTTGGAAATAGGATTCCCCTTTTCAGACCCGGTGGCGGACGGACCAACCATTCAGGTAGCTCACGAGGTAGCTCTAAAGAACGGCATCCGCTTCAAGGACGTTTTGGAGCTTTCACGAACCCTTAGAAATGAGTTTCCCGACAAACCCTTCCTTTTAATGACTTACTACAACCCTATCTTCAGGATAGGTTTAAAAAAATTCTGCGAAGAGTCCAAAGAGAACGGTATAGACGGATTTATAGTTCCAGACCTACCTCCGGAAGAAGCAGGAGAGCTTAAGGAAACGATGAAGGAATACGGGCTTTCCTTCGTTCCTTTGGCATCACCTACAAGCACCCGAAAAAGGTTAAAACTTATATGCGAAAGTACGGACGAGATGGTTTACTTCGTGTCGGTAACTGGAACTACGGGAGCGAGGGAGGAACTTCCCTACGAGAGAATACAACGCAAGGTTTCCGAATACAAGGAACTCTGCGATAAGCCCGCCGTTGTAGGTTTCGGAGTATCTAAGAAAAAACACGCAGAAGAGATAAGCTCCTTTGCGGACGGAGTGGTGGTAGGAAGTGCCCTCGTAAAGCTTGCAGGAAAAAGAGATTTAAAAGCCTTAAAGGAACTAATATTAGAACTTAAAGAGGGATGCCGAA
>WFPV01000206.1 GCA_015487405.1 Aquifex sp.
AGTAGAGTATAGAGACTTCCAGCCGAGTAACCCAGATGATTATAGAAACTTTCCTGGAGAAGAAACAGTAGGAGGCGATAAACTCGTATCCTTTGGTTTTGACTACCTGAATATAACAGACCCGAATGGGAATAATCCCTTTAACCAAAATCCTCAAGGTCTTAAAGCTACTCTTCTTGAAGGAGAGTATTACAGAATCTTAAGGTATGTTGATTGTAATCAGATAAATAAGTTGAAGCAAGCCGGAATTCTTCGAGATGAGGACCCAAATAAAGAAGGCATTCAGTTCACATTTTACGCGTTTGATTGGGACCAAGGAGGCTGGGTAGAAGCGGGACAGGGGGTGTTTGTGTCAAGGGATTCTATTGACTATATGTCCCCTACTTGGGATCAGATAATTCAAAACGGTTGTTCTAATGATCCAGCTTCTAATTTACCAGATTGTTCTACTAATGGAGTAATAACTGACATTAATAACATATGTCCCCAAGATGAGAATGGAGGTTACAGACTAACTTGGGTAGTAGTAAGCGTCACAAACCCAGAGCTTGCATGGAAAAACCTTGATTATATAGTTCCCGGAGAAGGAAAATGTTGCGAGGTAACAGTTATTGATGGAGGAGGAAATCCTGTTAGCGGAACTCATGTTTACGTTCAGCCTACTGGAAACATAGAATGGACAGAAGGTTATACGGATGCTAATGGGCAAGTCACTTTATGCACAATAGCTTATGGAAACCAAGATTTAACCGGAACACTATATGTTTACGATCCCTATAACTATAGTTATAGCTATACTAATATAGATTTCGGAAATGAGCCTTGTTCTATTACAGTAACTTTAACAAACCCCAATAAATGCACAGTTGAGGGTAAAGCTGTATATGAAGGAACAAATAATCCTGTTTCAGATGCTTACGTTGAGGTGTTCAACCCTGATTACACTGTTTATAGATGGGGCTATACAAATGCCAGTGGAGAGTATAGTATAAAAGTTCCTTGTAGCCAACCTCTATATGTCAGAGTCAATTATTCGCCTGATGCCCTTAGCTTTAATGTAGATGGAAGCCTTTCTGGAAATGAAGTAAGTGATGACGGAAAGATAGCAAGGTTAATAGATTATGAAGTTCAGAATAATCCTCCAGATGGATACGTTTATGCTACAGATTACACTATCTCTGCTGGTGCTGATGTTACCATAACTGTGTGTGCTTGGGACTGGGAAGGAGATTACCCCATAGATTATTCAGTAAATGTTTCGCAGGGAACCGTTGAGCCAAGCAGTGGGGAAATTAATGAAGATGAATGGTGTGAAGATATAACTTACAGTGCCCCAGAGAATGTTAATGGCTTAACAAACGTAACCTTGAACTTTACATTTACTGATGAAGCAGAAAAACAAAGCTCTACCTCTCTTAGCTTAACGGTATCTCCCGGAACATTCCCTCCAGTAGGTTATCTATTTGGAACCTGTAAGGAAGGAGACAACAACAACTACATTTACGAATTATATGCATACTACTATGATGAAGATAGCTATAACCCCAATATAACCTTAAATATAACTAACGACTGTGGAGCACAAGAGACTAATAGAAATGAGAGAATAGAAAAAGGTGAAAACTGGGGAGAAGTAGAAGTGGAGTATACATCATCTCAAGATACATGCACCTTCACACTTGAACTGGATGACAATCCGAATGATGAAGATGTTATTACAGAATCTCTTACTCTTACTTGCGGTAAGGGAGTAGCGAATATTATTATTCAAGGCAATAAATAAGGGGGTGTGTTATGAGAAAGAAGTTGCTCATTTCTGCCATTTTTAGTTCTGCTGTTTTCTTTATTTCCTCCTGTGGTAGCGGTGAAACAGCTACTTCGTCTTCAGAATCTGTACAGAAAACGGGTAATCTTACAATAGGTGTAAAGTTTCCAAGTTCAGGTGGTCTGTCCTCCCAGTATATAGACCAAAATACGCAGTGTATAGAGGTGCACGTATACGCTCATAGCTATGACTGGTATAAACATTTAATACTCACTCCAGAAAATCCTCAAGCCACTATAACGGGAATTCCAGTAGGAAATAATTTTATATATGTTACTTCATACGATGGTCCTGCAGAGGGAAATTACTGCACAGGAAATCAACTTGACTACGTAAACTCCTATGCGTATATAGTTGAAGGGGATAACAACTTTACTATAAATATGCTCAGAGCTAAGTGGGTATTTGTAGATACAGAAGGTAATCCAATTTCTATAAATCTTAACGGAACTCTGTCCACGTCTAATGAAAGTATAGATGGATTCTACGTTATTCCTAACTACTGGTTATATCCAGCCTCTATAGATACTTTAAAACCATCTGGAGTAAGTGTATATGAGGTTTACTTTACTGGAAGTAACCTAAGCACATGTAACTCTGCAAATCCTTCTATATGTCCTTCTTTTGGTATTTATTATTCCCAATTGATAGGACCAGATATATCAAACAATGCATTTGAGACATTTTTTGATATATTAGGTACTCAAACATACAGCATCCTCCAGCCGGGAAGTAACGGAGAACCAAGACTATTCTTCATACAGGGAACTCCACCGTGTTACATAAGTTCTATAGGATATTACTCACCTGATTATCCCCTTTATGGTTACTACTTTGATTGTTCCTATACATCTTCAGACAATAGCATTTTCAACTACACTACTTCTGTTACAGCTTCAGACACCATGGAAGGATACATTGCTGAAGTTATGATAAAAGATTACTCCTTTACATACACATGTTTTACTGATCTTAACGATCCACAAGGCTCAACTATAACATGTCCATGGGATAATATGAACAGCATTGCACCTTCCAAGCTTATGAAGAAAGCGATTAACCAAGCTATAGCTAAAAATCAGCTCCTTGCACAACAAACCTGCATGCAAGATGTAACATTTAATCTAGAGATAACTACGGAAGATAATATGGAATGGTATTTGGAAGAGCCTGGTACATTCTATACAACTGTTAATATTGATTTAAGCTTTGATATTTGTCTATATCCTTTCATAGCTAAGGCTCAACAAATTGAACAATCTGAGCTTAATCTAATTATTCAGAGCAAATAATGTTCAAATGGGAGGTTAAAACCTCCCTTTTCTTATTTATATTTTCCTTATTCTTACATATAATATTATTTTTAAGTTCAAAGAAATTCTTTAATTGTTACCCTCCAGCTCTTGATGAAGATTTTTATTTTCTGCTTATACAACTTTATCATGACAAATCACCTTTAATATTTAAAGAAGCCTTTTATTATTCACCTTTGTTCTTCTACATTTTAGTGGCACTTTCTTATATAACTCCAGATTATATCTATGCTATAAAGTTCATAAATATATTTTTAGGTTCTCTTATTCCTTCGCTTTTATTTATAATCTTAAAGAGTTTAAATACTCCTAAAAAAATAGCCTTATTATTAGCTTTAGTATATGCTTTCACAGATATATTCCTGTTTTATAACTTAACTTCCATGAAGGTAACTATAGGAATATTCTTATTTACTTTATTTTTATTTTTCCTTATTAAGAAAAACTTTTTCCTTTCAGGAATATTTCTAAGCTTAGCAGTTCTTATATACGGTGGTTTACTTTTGGTTTATACTTATCTTTTCTTTTTACTAATTTTCAAAAGATTATTTAAAAGTGCATTTATATTTTTAATGCCTTTATTTTTCGTTTTAGCTTTAACATTGTATATAAATTTTTCAAGAAGTGGAGATATTGTTCTTATAACTGCTATTGATGGAATTCATTTTTTTATAGGAAATTGGAGAAATGCCACTGGTATATATACCCCTGTTCCTGGTATTAGACCTAATCCCTTCGGACATTATTTTGATGCTAAAAGTGTAGCAGAGTTTATAAAAAAAGAAAAAAACTTAAAACCTTCAGAGGTTTCTAAATTTTGGAAAGAGTTTGCTTTTAAGCACATAAAGGAAAATAAAGTTAGAACTTTAAAGCTGTATGTTAAGAAGTTATTGTTAAGCTTTAACTTTAAAGCTATTCCTAATAATTACTACCTACCTGAAATAAGAAAAAGAACTCTTTTGAAATTTAGTGTTCCTTTTCAAATATGGCTAATTCTGGGATTAAGTGGTGTGTTTTTATCAGTAATTAAAAGAGAAGAAAATATGTTTCTCTATATAATTCTAATAGGTTTGATTTCTTATCTGATGTTGTTTTTTGTAACAGATAGGTATAGATTACCGATTATATTTGTGCTCATTATTTTTTCTCGTAACATTTTTCTTGCTTTTAACAAAAATCATATTAAGAAATTTTTATATGCTATTGTAATTTCTGTAGCTATAGTATTTGCACCAATAAACAGTTTTAGGTTTAATTCTGAAAAGTATTTTTACCTTACTCAAACTTTCTGTAGCTTAAGAAAGAACATATATATGCAAGATAAGTCTAAACGAACAAAAGTATACGAAAAATTAGGAGATTTTTACATAAAAATAGGAGGAAAAGAATGGGCTATCTTTTACTATAAAAAAGCTTTGGATTTAAATCCTAAAAATAAACTTTTAAAAGAAAAACTATTAAACCTTTATTTTCAGTAATCTTAGAATTAGAAGCAACAGAATTATAAATCCGTAGGAATTTATATTACATCCTCCGGTAGATATAGTTTCATATGTAGCATTATCTTCACCAAACCCTTTCCCAGAAAGCTTTATTTCAACATTTCTACCGTAATTGTAGCTTATCTTAAGAGTAGACTCAATGTATCCTGGAGTATTAGGACTAAATACAATATTTATTTCACATTCTTCCAATGGCTTTAATAAGCCTCCTGAACATGTATCGTTTTTAATGTAGAAATTATCATCAACTATTCTTACACTTTGTGGAATAATATCTACAAATCCGGTATTTCTTAAAATAAGGTTCCTTTCACTGAATTCTCCTAAGTTTACTGTTCCAAAATCCAAACTTAAAGAAGATAAACATAGCTTGGGTATTTGCGAAGAATCACCTGTAAGCAAGGAACTATAATTTAATCTGTTGCATGAGAAAACTTTGCCTGAAAGCTCTATCTTATTATCCCCTGATAAAAGTATCTCTTTTATTGTTTGATTTATATCCAAATTAGGTTTTATAGACCTTATCAATGCTATCGCCCCAGTTATAAAGGGAGTTGCCATGGATGTTCCCGAAAGAGGTAGTAGAGAATCGCAATTACTACCATGATCATTTATACTTAGACTGAAAATTTCTTCTCCTGGAGCTAAGATTTTTACTTTTGTAAATCCATAATTAGAAAAAGATGCAAGATTATCTTGTTTATCACTCGCACCTACACATATCTCATTTTCTAAATCGTAATTGCACGGGTAAAAATTTCGGTAATCAATATTTATCCCGCTATTCCCAGCCGCTGTGACATAGACAATACCTAAATCTCTTAAAGAGAGTATTTCATTTCTTTGAATACTATTCGACTGGTAAAAATTTCCGTAACTTGCGTTTACCGCAACTATATTTAAACCTTTTTCTTGTTTTAACTGTTTAATATAATTTAAACATGCTATTTCTCCAGCTATATCTCCATTTCCTGACGCGTCCAAGAATTTACAAGGTATTATTTTTATATTCCAGTTTACACCTGCTATAAGAAGACTATTATTTGCCACAGCGCCAATTATTCCAGCAATATGCGTTCCATGCCCATCATCATCTAAAGCGTCTGGTGCATTGCAACCTGGAGCGTTGGGATTGTACGTTCCATCAGGATAACACAAGATATTTACTCCATAACAATCATCAACGTAGCCATTTCCATCATCGTCAAAATTGTTATAACAGTTTTCATCCGGATTTATCCACAAATTATCCTTTAAATCTGGATGATTGTAATCCACACCTGTATCAAGAACAGCTACATAAATATCTTGAGAGCCTGTTGATACTTCCCAAGCGCTGTAAAGTTTTGTTATATCATACTCCCACTTTTTATAAAGGCATGGATCATTTGGCACTACTTCTTGCTTATATAATGGATAGTTTTTTTCTACTCTAATATTGGGAAAAGAAAGCTTTTTAAGTTTATCTTCATATTTTACTTCTATAAGATATATACTTTCTGAAATTTTTTTCTTTATCTCTAAGCCATAATCTTTCAATGTTTTTAATAAATTTTTATCCTCTACCTTTAATAAGTATTCTTCACCCCAACTTAGTGTAAAAACGACAAAAAGTATTAAAAAGGCTAAGCTTGCTTTAACCTGCATACTAAAATCTAAATTTTATCACTTTTCACTAACTTATCCTTGCTCTGGCATGCTTTTTGCATCCACTTTTATCGGAGGAGGTGTCTCTATGAAAGTCGTTGTGATTGGAAACGGTATTGCGGGAACCGCCCTCGTTGAAGAAATCCTCAGGTTATCTAAGGGAAAAGACGTAAGGATTCAGGTATTCGGAGAGGAAAAGTATTTAGCCTACAACAGGATTCTCATAACTGAAGTGCTTGCCGGAAGAAAAACTATGAGCGAGATATACATAAAGAGGTGGCAGTGGTATGAGGAACACGGTGTTCGCTTAGAGATAGGAAAGAAGGTAGACAGGTTATTCCCAAAAAAGAAGCTCCTCGTAACCGAAGACGGAGAGCTTTACCGCTACGATAAAGCCATAATAGCCACGGGAAGTAAGCCCTTCATTCCGCCTTCCATAAAGGGAACCAACAAGAAAGGTGTATTTACCTACAGAACCGCAGATGACGTCTTTAAGATTTTAGACCTTGCGAGAGTGTTCGAAAGGGCTGTAGTTATCGGGGGAGGACTCCTCGGACTGGAAGTCGCAAAGGCGTTAAAGGACATAGGCTTGGAAGTTTACCTGGTTCACATATTTGACACCCTTATGGAGAAGCAACTGGACAAAACTGCTTCGGACTTACTTAAGAAAGACCTTGAGAAAATGGGAATAAAGGTTCTCCTAAGCAAGGTTACGGAAGAAATCTTGGGGGATAAAAAGGCGGAGGGAGTCAGGTTCAAGGACGGAGAGGAGCTACCCGCGGACTTCGTGGTTATAGCCACGGGGATAGTCCCGAACACCGAGGTGGGAGTAAAGAGCGGACTCAAAGTAAACAGGGGGATAGTGGTTGACGACTACCTTGAGACCTCAGCGAGCGACATATACGCGGTGGGAGAGTGTATAGAGCACAGGGGGAAGACCTTCGGACTGGTTGCCCCCATTATGGAGCAGGTTAAGGTCTGTGCCTACAACGTCGTGAACGGAAACCAGAAGAAGTATGAAGGCTCCTTAGAGTATGCAATGCTCAAAGTAGCCGGAATTAACCTCTTCTCGGCGGGAGAGATTAGGGAGAAAGAGAACGACGAGGTCATCTCCTTCTTGGACAACGGGAAATCTATATACCGCAAGGCGGTGGTAAGGAACAACAAGGTCGTCGGAACGATTCTCTACGGAGACATAAAAGGTAATAACTATCTATTAGATTTAATAAAGACAGGAAAGGATATTTCCGACGAGAGACCCTTCTTCCTCATAAAGCACATAGTTCCCTCCGACAAGGTAGAGACGGAAGAGCTGAAAGACACAGACATAGTCTGTAACTGCAACGCGGTAACGAAAGGGGAGATTGTTAAAGCTATCTTAGAAAAGGGAGCGAAGACCTTAGAAGATATCCAGGCACTCACGAAAGCTTCCACTTCCTGCGGTAGCTGTGCTGAGCTCGTTGAGCAAATTTTAAGGCAATACGTCAAGGAAAAGCCCAAGCGTGTCAACAAGATAGAAAAGATAAAGAAGGAGCTCCATCCCTTTGATGAGGAGTTCAAGAAAAGAATGGAAAAGTATTTCCAGGAGGGAGACTGGCAAAAGATTCCCGAAGACGACAGGGACGTTCGCCTGAAGTGGTACGGAATCTTCTACAGAAAGGCTACCCCCGGCTACTTCATGGTGAGGATAAGAGTCCCAAACGGCAGGCTCACCTACGAGCAGGCTAAGGTGGTGGCTCACCTCTCCGAGAAGTTCGCGAGGGGAATAGTGGAGATAACCTCCCGCCAACAGCTCCAGCTAAGGTGGCTTGAGCTAAAAAACCTACCGGAGGTATTAAAGGCTTTAGAAAGTGTGGGACTCACCACACTCCAGACGGGAATGGATAACGTCAGGAACGTGACAGGAGACCCCCTCACGGGGCTGGCAGAAGACAGCCTCATAGACACGCTGAACCTCACCAAGGAGATAACGAGAGTCTTTCTCGGAAAGAAGGAGTACGCGGACCTTCCGCGTAAGTTCAACATAGCGGTTCTCGGCTCTCAAACCGACTGCATAAACGCGATGTATAACGATATCTGCTTCTACCTTGCCGAGAAAGATGGAAAGCTCGGATTCAACCTGTACCTCGGAGGAAAGATAGGTTCGGGGGGACCAGTTAAAGCCATAGATATGAACGCCTTCTTAGAACCCTACGAGCTTCCCGATATCACGAGAGTAATCTTAGACATTTACAACACCTTCGGTAACAGGGAAAACAGGAGCAAGAACAGGCTCTTCTTCCTGCTCCAAGAGTGGGGAGTGGAGCGTTTCAGGGAGGAGATAGAAAGAAGAATCTACAAACCCCTTCCCGAGAAGGGAGAAGACCTCGTAAACAGATCGGGAGAGCGTGAGGGAGTCATAAACCTCAGGAACGGAACCTTTGCAGTGCTCGCGGTAGTTCCCGCAGGAAAGATTCCCGCGAAAGATTTAAAGGAAGCGGCTGAACTCTCAAGAAAATACGGAAGCAGGGAGCTAAGGCTTACCGTTTACCAAAACCTCTACATTCCCAACGTTCCCGAAGAAAACTTAGATAAACTTCTGAACGAGGAGTTCTTCCAAAAATACAAAACCGTTGAGAGTCCCTTTTTCACCCACCTCATCGCCTGTGCGGGAAGCGATACCTGCAGTTTCGGAGTAATTCCCAACAAGTCGGACGCCGTGAGAGTGGCTAAATACCTCTCCGAAAGACTAAAGCTTGACACTCCCGTTAGGATGCACTGGTCCGCCTGCGCGAAAGGATGCGGACAGCACGGATGTGGAGACATAGGATTTGTGGGAACTAAGACAAAGATAGGGGACAAGGCAGTTCTCGCCGTTGACATATTCGTAGGGGGCTCAAAGGAAAGGGAAGGAATAAAAATCTTCCAGGGAATGCCCCTCGATAAAGCGGAAGAAGCCTCTTACAGGCTCATTAAGTATTACTTAGAGCACAGGAAAGAGGGAGATAGCTTCTCGGACTTTGCCCACAGAGTGGGCGAGGAGACGCTAAAGGCGGTCCTACTTCCCCTTTTGGAAGAGGTGGAAGCTCAGGTCAACTGATTACCGGAGGTGAGCCATGGGAAAGGTTTACATCGTGGGAGCAGGACCCGGCGACCCCGAACTCATCACCCTGAAGGCTCTGAAGGTTCTAAAAAAAGCAGACGTGGTTTTATACGATGCCCTGATAGATAAATCCGTTCTGGAATTTGCTCCCCCCACCGCGATTAAGCTTTACGTGGGAAAGAGGGAAGGCAGGCACTCCTTCAAGCAGGAAGAGATAAACGAGCTTCTTTACAAGTATGCCCTCGTTTACGGGAACGTGGTTCGTCTTA
>WFPV01000207.1 GCA_015487405.1 Aquifex sp.
CTTTACGAGAGCGGAGAGCTGGAGAAAAGGGTTGAAAAAGCTATAAAGATGCTTGAAGAGTGCAAGGTATGCCCCCACAACTGTGGTGTAAACAGGCTAAAAGACGAAAAGGGCTACTGCAAAGTGGGAAGGCACGTTATAGTTTCAGACTACTTTCCCCACCTCGGAGAGGAGTTTCCCATAAGGGGATACAGGGGAAGCGGAACCATATTCTTCTCTTACTGTAACATGAGGTGCGTTTACTGCCAGAACTACGAGGTGAGCCACCTCGGTGTTGGAAGATTGATGAAGCCTGAGGACCTTGCAGAAGCGATGTTAGAGCTCCAAGACTACGGGTGTCACAACATAAACCTCGTTTCCCCTTCCCACGTCGTTCCCCAAATCCTTGAGGCTCTACTAATTGCTGTAGAGAAAGGGCTCAGGATTCCCATAGTCTACAACACCTCTTCTTTTGACAGCCTTGAGACGCTGAGGCTTCTTGACGGGATAGTTGACATATACCTCGCTGACCTGAAATACCTGAACAAGGAATACGGAAGGAAGTATTCAAAGGTGAAGGACTATCCTACGGCCGCAAAGGAAGCGATAAAGGAGATGTATAGGCAGGTTGGAAACCTGAAGGTTGACGAGAGGGGAATAGCGGTTCGCGGACTTCTCGTGAGACACCTCGTCCTTCCTAACGATATCTCAACCACTAAAGAGGTAATGGATTTCTTGAGGAGCATAGATGAGAACCTTGCGGTTAACGTGATG
Source organism: Aquifex sp. (assembly GCA_015487405.1). Lineage (GTDB taxonomy): Bacteria > Aquificota > Aquificia > Aquificales > Aquificaceae > Aquifex. The sequence goes on from WFPV01000207.1 coordinate 754, forward strand.
AAGCAGTATTTCCCTTACTACAAGGCTTGGGATTATCCGGAACTCTCCCGCAGGATAACCGAAGAGGAATACAGGAAAGCCCTTGAGTACGCTAAGGACTTTAACCTTGTTCTGGATTAAAATGTAAAGAGTCATGGAAGTTACACTTTTGGGAGCCTTTATTGCGGGAATCCTATCCTTCCTTTCCCCGTGCGTCCTTCCCATAGTTCCCGCGTATCTTTCCTACATCTCGGGTGTGAGCACCGCGGAGCTGGAGAGGGAACAGAAACTCATCAACCTGAAGGTGTTCTTCTCCTCGCTATTTTTCGTGGTAGGGTTTTCAATAGTCTTCGTAGCCCTCGGGGCGAGCGCGACCTACATAGGAAACCTGCTCCAAGAATACCAGGACTGGATAAGGATAGTGGGAAGCGGTCTCGTTATATTCTTCGGGCTTCACTTTGCGGGGGTGTTCTTCTGGAAACACTTTCCTAAAGCCCTGATTGGAACAGGTCCTTTAATTCCCGTTTTGTATCTCCTGCGGGCAATCAACAAGGACGAAGCTATCGGACTCCTCGTCGCTTACGGGATAGTCGTCTTCCTTTACCTCATAAAGGCTCACGAGTTTCTATACAGGCAGTTGAAGATAGAGGCGAAGGCTGAGGTCTCTTATTTAGGAGCACTCCTGATGGGAGTGGTTTTCGCCTTCGGGTGGTCCCCCTGTATAGGTCCCGTTCTTGGTTCTATCTTGATGCTCGCCTCTCAGCAGGAGACCGTGGGACAGGGAGCTATGCTCCTGCTCGTTTACTCGGTGGGTCTCGGAATTCCCTTCCTGCTTGCGGGACTGCTCTTTTCCGCATTCCTCAATTTCGTAAGGAGTTTCTCAAGGTTCTTTAAATACGTGGAGATAGTAGGCGGGGTTCTCCTGGTGGCTCTCGGACTGCTTCTTGCCTTGGATAAGCTCAGCTTGATTGCTAATATAACCTTCTAATGAGAACGGTAGTTATAGATTACGGAATGGGAAACCTCAGGAGCGTGAGCAAAGCCTTAGAATACGTGGGATTTGAAGAGGTCATAGTTTCGGGAGAAAAGAAGCTCGTGGAGGAGACGGATGTCCTTGTCCTTCCGGGTGTGGGAGCCTTCGGGGACGCTATGGAAAACCTCGGGAATCTGGGGCTCGTAGAGCCCATAAAGAGACATATAGAAAGGGGAAAGCCCTTTTTAGGGATATGTTTAGGTCTTCAGCTTTTGTTTGAAAAGAGTTACGAGCACGGGGAGCACGAAGGACTCGGAATTTTAAAGGGAGAGGTGAAGCTCCTGCCTCCTACCGTTAGGATTCCCCACATAGGCTGGAATCAGCTCTGGTTTAAGAAAAAAGGAGAGATTACCGAAGGTCTTAAAGACGGGGATTACTTTTATTTTGTCCACTCCTACAGGGTAGTCCCGAGGGAGGAGGGGATAATCCTGAGCACTACAGATTACGGGGAGGATTTCGTTTCTTCGGTCTGGGTTGATAACCTTTTGGCGGTTCAGTTCCATCCCGAAAAGAGCCAGAAGAAGGGACTGAAGCTCTTAGAAAACTTTAAAAGGATGGCGGAGAAGCTCACACGTTGAAGCGGAAGTAAACCACGTCCCCGTCCTGAATCTCGTAATCCCTTCCCTCCAGTCTTATGAGTCCGAGCTCCTTGGCTTTGTTCCAGGAGCCCGCCTTTATTAGGTCCTCGTAGCTTATAACTTCCGCCGCTATGAATCCCCTCTCCATGTCTGAGTGTATCTTTCCCGCGGCTTGGGGAGCTTTCGTTCCCCTCTTCACGGTCCAGGCTCTGGTTTCCTTCGGCCCTGCGGTGAAGAAGGTTATGAGGTCAAGGAGGTTGTAGCCCGTTCTTATTACCTTGTTGAGTCCCGGCTCCTTCAGTCCGTAAGCCTCCAGCATCTCCTTTTGCTCCTCTTCCGAGAGTCCCGCAAGCTGTGCCTCTAATTCCGCGTTTATCACCACAACGGATGAGCCTTCCTCTTTTGCCATCTCCTTTATCCTCTGAACGTGGGAGTTGTTTTCGCCTTCTGGGAGGTCTTCCTCGGAAATGTTGGCTATATACATAACGGGCTTTGCGGTGAGGAGGAAGAGGGTTCTCTTTGCGTAGTTCAGGGTCTCTTCGGGAAGTTCCTTTGCGTGCTTCCTTATGGGTTCTAAGTTCTCAAGGATGCTCTTTAGCCTATTTAAGTGCTCAAGCTCTTCCTTTGCCTTTTTGTCACCGCCCTTGGCGGTCTTTGAAACCTTTTCCAGTCTCTTTTCTACGCTCTCAAGGTCTTTGGCAATGAGCTCAAGGTCTATTATCTCCTTGTCCCTTACGGGGTCAACGCTTCCCTCAACGTGGACGATGTTGGGGTCTTCAAAGGCTCTCAGAACCATCGCTATGGCGTCAACCTCTCTGATATGTGCCAAGAACTGGTTTCCGAGTCCTTCTCCCTTGCTCGCTCCCTTCACGAGTCCCGCTATGTCTACAAACTCTATGAAGGTTGGTGTTATCTTTTCGGACTTCTCAAGCTCCGCTATCTTGTAGAGTCTCTCGTCGGGAACCTCCACCACTCCCACGTTGGGCTCTATGGTGCAGAAGGGGTAGTTTGCGGCTTGTGCTTTCATAGTTTTCGTGAGGGCGTTAAACAGAGTTGACTTTCCTACGTTGGGAAGTCCTACAATACCTAACTTAAATCCCATAAGGATATTAATATACTGAGAAATGGAGAAAATTCTCGTCCTCTTCAGCGGAGGTGTGGAGAGCACCGCTCTCCTGGTTCATTACGCAAGGAAGAATTTCAGGGTCTTTCCCCTCTACGTGAGGTTCGGCTATCCGTGGGAGGGTTACGAGCTAAAGAGCGCAGTGAGGGTTTTAAATCACCTGCGAAGCAGGTATCTAAATATAAAAAACATAAAAATAAGAAAGGCTAAGGCGGTTCTGAAGAGTTTTGAAAAGCCCAAGAGGGAAGAGGAGCTGGAGATTCCCCTCAGGAACTTGATTCTCTGCACGGTCGGTGCTCAGGTGGGTTATCGCTTGAGGATTCACAGGCTCGCTCATGGGAGCTTAGGGCTTTATCCCTTTCCCGACAGTAAAAGGGATTACTTTGACGAGCTTGAGGACGTTATAAGTAAGGGGCTCGGAGTTGAGTTTAGGATTGAGACGCCCTTTTACGGAATGCACAAGGAAGAGGTTCTTAAGCGTTACGGAAGGGAAATCCCCCTTGAGCTCACGCTCTCCTGTATCAGCCCTGTGGGCGGAAAGCCCTGCGGAGAGTGTATAAAGTGTAAAGAGAGGAAGGAGGCGCTCAGTTCGCTTTAGCCTTCATATACTCCTGTATCTTTTGCTCTATGAGGTCTTTATAGTAGAGTTTTTCCTTTTTTAGTTTTTCTATCTCAAGCTCAAGGTCGTGGGTCATGGGGTGGTGCTTCTCAAGCTTTCTTATTTTTTTGTCAAGCTCTTCGTGCTTTAGCTTGATTTCCTTAAACTCGGGGTCCTTCTGCATGAGCTCCTGAATGATTTGTTCTCTATTCATGCAACACCTCCCTTTCCTATAAAGTTATTCCTCATACGGTGAATAGCTTGTTCTTTAAATCCCTCCCCGCAAGGTCGTAATCGGTGGTTTGATAGACCTTTACCTTCACGAACTCCCCGGGCTTTAGTTCTCTTTCGGTCTCCACGTAAACCACTCCGTCCACCTCGGGAGCCTGGAAGTATGCCCTTCCCTTGGGAACGAAGGAGAACTCCTCGTCGTATCCGTCAATGAGAACATCAAGCTCCCTGTCTAAGAAACTCTTCAGCTTTTCCTTAGTAACTTTTTGTTGAGCTTCCAGGATTGCTTCCTTCCTCTCCTCCTTCACTTCTTTCGGAACTCTGTCTCCGAACCTGTAGGCGTAGGTGTTTTCCTCGTGGGAGTATGTGAAGACTCCGAGCCAGAGAAAGTGTCCCTCTTCTATGAAGGA
>WFPV01000208.1 GCA_015487405.1 Aquifex sp.
AGTTCTTGCCTAAGATGGCTTACTTCCTCGGGAAAGCGGGAGTGGAACTCAGGTGCGATGAGGAAAGCTTAGAGGTTATAAAGAACGACCCCAGGCTTTCCTTCGTAAACGCGAAACCCGCAACCGAGGAGGATTACTACGAGGAGTTCTTAGACCTTATCCTTGCGGTTAAGGTTGTGGAGGACCTTGACGAGGCTATAGCCTTCATTGAGAGGTACGGCTCAAAGCACTCGGACGCGATAATTACCGAAAACTACTCCAAGGCTATGAAATTCCTAAGGGAAGTAGACAGCGCCGCAGTTTACGTAAACGCTTCCACGAGGTTCACGGACGGAAACGAGTTCGGACTCGGTGCTGAGATGGGAATATCCACGGACAAGATTCATGCGAGGGGACCCATGGCTTTAGAGGAGCTCACCATTCCCAAGTTCGTAATACTGGGAGAGGGACAGATTAGGGACGATTTCGGTGTTCCCGAGGAGTGGTTCAAAGAGCTCGGATGAAGCCCGTAATTCAGTTCTCAAAGCTCTACGAAGTTAAGAAACTCCTAAGGAAAACAAGGCTACACACCGTTTGCGAAGAAAGCATGTGTCCCAACATATCTGAGTGCTTCGGAAATAGAACAGCAACCTTTATGATTATGGGAAATCACTGCACCCGTAGGTGTGCTTTCTGTAACGTAGAGAAGGGCTTCCCCCTCCCTTTAGACCCACAAGAGCCTTACAGACTTCTTCAAGCAGTAAAAGCTTTAAACCTAAAATACGTCGTTATCACCTCTCCCACGAGGGACGACCTTCCCGATGGCGGAGCTTTTCACTTCGCAAAGTGTATAAGAGTTTTGAAAGAGAATATTCCCGACGTAAAGGTTGAGGTTCTTATCCCGGACTTTAGGGGAATTAAAAGAGCTTTAGAAACAGTATTGAGGGAAGAGCCCGTCGTTTTAAATCACAATTTAGAAACAGTTCCAAGGCTTTATCCCACGGTAAGAATAGGGGCAAACTACGAAAGGAGTTTAAAAATCCTCAAGTGGAGTAAAGAGATTGCTCCGCATATCTACACAAAATCCGCTCTAATTTTGGGATTCGGAGAGAAAAAGGAAGAACTAATAAAGGTTATGGAAGATTTAAGGGAGGTTGACTGCGACTTCTTGGTGCTCGGTCAGTATTACCAACCCTCTTTAAAACACCATCCCGTAGTTAAGTATTACTCTGAAGAGGAATTTAAAGAACTTGAAGAGATAGCTTACTCCCTCGGCTTTAAGTTCGTCGTTGCAAAACCGAACGCCAGGAGCTCTTATAAAGCATTTGAGAGTCTACTCAAAAACTAAACCCCGCACTTATCGTTATCAGGTGTGCGGAAATATCCGAAAACTTTCCCTTTATGTCGTTATTGTTTACACTCCTGTCCCCTTTACTGAGATATAGGTAGGAAGCTCCCACTTCCCAGCCCGGCTTTATCCTGTAAGTCGTTCCCAAGGAGTAGACCCACATGTATTTAGATTCTGGAAGCTCAAACCCGAGTGTTTTTGAGGGGATAGGTGATACGAGGTGGGCAACCCCGAGCATTCCCTTCCAGTTTTCTGTAAAGTCGTAGTAAAATCCGAACCTGTAAGAATTAGAGTCCTTCCAGTCTTTCGGCTTTGGTTTGCCAAATTGAGATTCTATAATTCGGTCGTTGTAGTTAAAGTCAAGATTTTCATAATCCGACCAAAAGTTTCTCACAAAGGTAAACTCAAAGATGGCTTTTTGGAATTTGGATGAGGCTGAAAGCCTGAGCTCCGCAGGTAGAGGTATAGTGACGTCTCCGGTGGTAAAGAACTTATAAACACCTCCCCCGGAATAGCTAAGTATCCGTCGGCGTCACCTTCAATGTCAAGGTCAACCTTTGAGCGGTAAAGGGCAGAAAGTGTAAGGTTTTCCATAGGCTTAAAGGTAGCGGAAAGATAGTAACCGAACTTCGGCTCAGAATTTCCCGAAAGGTTTGACCTGTAAACGTTGGGATAACTGAGCTTTACTTCTCCGTCCGCATACAGGACTCTAACACCTCCTCCCACAGACAACTTGGGGGAGAATCTATAGGAACCCGCCAAGGAGAGCTCGTAAACCTTTAGCAAAAACTTTTCTGCGTAAGCTCTCGTGGAGCGGTGCGTTCCACTCCTTAGCCACTCCCGCAGGCGTTGTGAAGGCAAGCCCAAACCTAAAATTATTCTTTTCGGGAGTGACCATATAAAAGTAGAGAACTAAGAAGGTGTCCGTATCACTTTTGTCCTTCACAGGAGCGTAGGTCGTCGTTCCCGGAATCCTGACAAGCCCGTTGAACTTTACCTTAGGAACGTAGACGAGCCTGAGACCTCCCTCAAAGTGCCAGCCCTGCCTTAGTAAGGACATATTGGTGGGATTGAAAAATACCGCATCTGGGGCGTTTGCGTTTGACATGTAGGAGGCGGACGTCGCAGTAGAGCGGAGGGATTGCTCGGGAATCTTGTAGGCTATCCCGAAACTGAGAAAAGGGAGTCCCAAGAGGGCTAAAGAGGTTTTTTTTCATAGCAAATAATTGTACCCCATATCTGTGATAAGGAGGAGAAGGGCTACCCTTAGGTGTTTTCCTCTTTTATCCTTCTTCTTATAACTTTGTCTATCAACTACAAGAAAGCCGAGATAAACGGAATGAGAAAATAAAGCTAAAAGAGAACCTTGAAAAGGTGAAACTTTTCCTTAGAAAGGAAATATCAAAATACTTGCCGTTGCAAGAAAAAACACCATCTTTATCCTTAAATAACTCCTCCAAGAACTTCCTCTTTTATATCTTTGTATGTAATCGTGGCGAAACCCATTGAGGATTATTGGGCGGTAAATCGCCCTGTGTGTTTTACATATATAAGTTATGATTTATCTCCTCGGAAACTTTTTTTCTTCTGTTAGATAAATGATGTTTACTTATCCTCTCCGAATACCTCCTTCTTTATCTCCTCTTCCCTTCCGAATACACCCATTATGTGGTATCCGTTGTCCACGTGAATCACTTCTCCCGTTATTCCCCTTGCCCAATCACTGCAGAGGAAGACTGCCGTGTCTCCGACATCTTCTATAGTTATAGGTTTCCCGAAAGGATTGACCTTAGTTGTGTGCTCCATCAAGAGGTGAAATCCCGTAATGCTGTAAGCGGCGAGTGTTTTTACAGGTCCTGCGGATATGGCGTTTATCCTGTGTCCGTGTTTTGCAATATCGTAAGCTAAATACCTTACAGTGCTCTCAAGGGCTGCCTTTGCTATTCCCATTACGTTGTAGTGAGGGACTACTTTTTCGGCTCCGTAGTAAGAGAGTGTAATTATCGCTCCGTTTCTTCCTTCCATTAGGGGTAGAAGCTCTCGGGTAAGGGCTATAAGGGAGTAAACCGATATATCCATAGCTATCTTGAAGCCTTCTCTGGAGGTATCTATAACTCCACCTTTGAACTCTTCCTTAGGAGCGTAAGCGATGGAGTGAACAATTATGTCAACCTCTCCCCAGTTTTCTTCAAGGAATTTTTTTAGGTTTTGAATGTCTTCGTCTAAGGAGACATCACACTTTGTGACGAGCTCACTTCCGAAGCTCTCTGCAATTTGGCGAACTCTCTTTTCAAGTTTGGGAGTTGCGTAGGTAAAGGCGAGCTTTGCTCCCTCCCTGTGAAAGGATTTCGCTATTCCGTAAGCTATACTCCTTTCGTTTGCTACTCCCGTAATTAACGCTTTTTTTCCTTCTAAAAGCCCCATATACACCTCCAGTTTTTAGAAAGCTATACCTATATTTCCGAAGAATCCCCCCGCTCTAACGTCTGCGTTTATATCTCCCTCGTTCTTTATTCTAAGTCTTTCAAATCTGTAACCGATTTCTATAAAAGGCTTAACCATCTTGACGGGATACATTCCCCTGAGAGCTACAGAATACTCGTAGAAGTAGTCGTCTTCAACTTTAAGTCCTTTGAATTCTCCTACTACTCCACCATACTTGAAGGGATATACGCCGAGGCTAAGATAAAGAAGTGGTAGAGGAACCGTCTCGGAAGTGCTTTCGGAGTAAGTGCTTTCCGTATCTCCTGTAGTATCCCCTGCTAAGCGTGCTTTTCCAGAAACGCTTGCCTTAAAGTCTACAACCTTAACGACTATTCCAAACTCGGGGTCCAATATATTCTTAGTGAGCTTTTTAACGAAGGGGACGTGGTAGTAAAGACCTACATCGTATTGTTTTGCCTTTAAATTTGTGTTTACGGAAGCGTTAAATACGTAATCACCGAACCTTATGTTAGTTACGTTTCCACTTCCTGAGAACTTCATATCCGTATACTGGAGGTATATATTCGGTAAGAATAAAGGTAGTTCCAGCTTCACCTTTGCGGAAAAACGAGTTTTATCACCAAGTCCTAAATCCTTTTCTACATCAAGAGGGGTTCCAGTATCGGCAGGATATTGGACGTATCCCTTAGGGTCCTGATTCCAAACACCTATAGAAATTTCCCCGTCTACGATTGCGTAGGAAAAACTTGCCATAGAAAAAATCGCAGCAGCTAAGACTTTTTTCACGCTCCCACCTCCGAAGAAGATTTATTTAAGAACTTCTAAAGCTTCCTCCACAGACTTTCCTTCGTGAACTATTA
>WFPV01000209.1 GCA_015487405.1 Aquifex sp.
AGGAAATGAAGAGGAGAGGAATCGGAAGACCTTCTACCTACGCTACCATAGTATCCAAGCTTCTTGAGAGGGGATACGTTATAGAGAGGAACGGCTTTTTAATTCCCACGAAACTCGGAAAGCAGGTTTATGAGTTTTTGAAGAACCAGGAGAAGGTTATGCCCTTCGTTTCTGAGGAGTTTACAAGGAAGTTAGAAAAGCTCATGGACGAAGTGGAAGAAGGGAAGCAAGACTACAAGAAGATTTTTGAAGAGCTCTACAAAGAAGTCTCAGAGTTTGAAAAAGCTTTATACTAATTGGTAAGGATGGGTAAGCTTCACCCGTTAACTGTATACTTCTTGGTGGGACTCATTACTTCTGCTTACTTTACCTACATCGCTTACTATACTTTCCTTAGGAAAAGGTCTTTGTTCTTTCTACAGTACTCCCTTTTTAATCACGCACTCTCTATATTCTTCTCAATACTTGCTGTAATTACAGGATTTGCTCAAGCTCAGAATCCCTACATTCAGCAGAAAACTACATTCTTTTACCTTTTTCCCCACAAGTGGCTCGGAGTTTCCTTAGCGGTTTATACCTTCGTTAGCTTCTTTATTTTCTGGATAAAACAGGACGAGCTGGACTGGAGGCTCGGTGCTCTTCTCGGATTGATAGGACTCGGACTCGCTATAGCCACATTAACCTTCGGATGGCTCCTGAGATTGATGTTCTTTTAAAAAGGATATAAGTTATTCCTTATGCTTGAGAAGTATAAAATCCTGAAGGATTACGCAGGTCCTTCCCAGTTGAAATACATGTCCTACGAGGAGCTCAAGGAGCTCGCTCAGGAAGTTAGAGATTATATCATACAAGTCACTTCTAAGAACGGAGGACACGTAGGTCCGGGACTCGGAGTCGTTGAGCTTACCATAGCACTCCTGAGAGTCTTCAATCCTCCGCAGGACGTAATAGTCTGGGATATAGGACATCAGGGATATCCCTGGAAGATTCTTACCGATAGGAAGGAGGAGTTTCAAACACTAAGGCAGTATAAGGGAATTGCCGGATTTTTGAGGAGGGAAGAGAGTCCTTACGACGCCTTCGGAGCGGGACACAGTTCAACCTCCATATCGGCGGCACTCGGTTTTAGAGTAGCTAAGGATTTAAAGGGGGAAAAGGAAGATTACGTCCTTGCGGTAATAGGGGACGGAGCACTCACCGCGGGAATGGCTTACGAGGCTCTCAACAACGCCGGACACTTAAGACCTAACAGGTTCATCGTAGTTCTGAACGACAACGAGATGTCCATATCCCCTAATGTGGGAGCTATCTCTACATACCTCAATAAGATTATCAGCGGACACTTTGTTCAGGAAACTCGCCAAAAGGTAAAGAAGTTTCTCCAGCACCTCGGGGAAACACCGCTCAGGCTTATGAAATTAACTGAAGAATTCCTTAAGGGAATTATTTCTCCCGGAATATTCTTTGAGGAGCTTGGATTTAATTATATAGGTCCCATAGACGGACACGACTTGGAGGCGCTCGAGACCACGCTCAAGAATGTAAAAGACATAGAGGGACCCGTTCTCGTTCACGTTTACACCAAGAAAGGGAAAGGATACAAGCCTGCGGAAGAAAATCCCGTAAAGTGGCACGGAGTTGCTCCCTACAAGATAGAGAGCGGTGAGATTATAAAGAAACCCTCACCTCCTACCTGGACCTCTGTCTTCGGAAAAGCCCTCGTAGAGCTTGCGGAGCAGGACGAGAAAATAGTCGCCATAACCCCCGCAATGAAGGAAGGCTCAGGACTCGTGGAGTTTGCAAAGAGGTTTCCCGAGAGATTCTTTGACGTAGGAATAGCGGAACAGCACGCCTGCACCTTTGCCGCAGGACTCGCCGCCGAAGGAATGAGACCCGTCGCCGCATACTACTCTACCTTCCTCCAGAGAGCCTACGACCAGGTTATACACGATGTTGCCTTGCAAAACCTTCCCGTGACTTTTGCTATAGATAGGGCCGGACTTGTTGGAGACGACGGACCCACCCACCACGGAGTGTTTGACCTCTCTTACCTCAGGTGCGTTCCTAATATAGTTGTGTGTGCACCCAAGGACGAACAAGAGCTCAGGGACTTGCTCTATACGGGAATCTACAGCGGAAAGCCATTCGCCCTGAGGTATCCCAGAGGTGCCGCTTACGGCGTTCCTACGGAAGGATTTAACAAGATTGAGATAGGAACTTGGGAGGAGTTGCTGGAGGGAGAGGATGCGGTAATCTTAGCGGTTGGTTATCCCGTTTACCAGGCTCTGAAGGCGGCGGAAAAGCTTTACAAGGAAGGTATAAAGGTCGGAGTCGTTAACGCAAGGTTCGTGAAACCTATGGATGAAAAGATGTTGGAAGAGATTGCGAAGAGATACGATATTTTCATAACCGTGGAAGACAACGTCATAATGGGCGGTTTCGGAAGCGGAGTATTAGAGTTCTTTGCAAAGAAGGGAATAATGAAGAGAGTTGTAAATCTCGGAGTTCCCGATAAGTTCATAGAGCACGGAAAGCAGGACATATTAAGAAAGCTCGTAGGAATAGATGCGGAGAGCATAGAAAAAACCGTTAAAGAGGAGCTCTTAAGGAGAAGATTCGTTTAAGTTAGCTCCTCCACTCTCACACTCCTTCCGAACTTTTCTTTATTTTTTTCAAACTCCTTCTCCGAGACCAGAACAAGGTCAAAGCTTATAGGTAGCTTTTCAATAACAAGCTCAAAAACACTTCCGTATAAATCCCAAAAATTTTCTCTATTTATTTCAACTTCTGTAATAACGAGCAAGTCAACGTCACTAAGGCCCCTCTCCTCTCCCCTTGCGAGAGAACCAAAAAGTCGAACATCTTTAATCCATTCATATTTTTCCTTCAAGGTTCGGGAAATCTCCCTAAGCTTAGGAATCAGTTTATCCCTCTCCAAATATACGGCTTTTACAGAACCCGAGGACTTGACTTGCCGCATCTATAGCCTCCCGTGCTTCCCTTTCCGTAAAGTAGAGTAGTCCGCAGGTTTCCCGCTCAGAAAACCGTTGGGATGACGCGTAGGTATGTAGTATTTATCGAGGAGTTTGGCCTTGTTTAGCAATCCTTCGGGAATCTCCACCCCCTTTTCTTTTAAGAGTTTTAACATCTCTGTTAAGGAATGTCCCCAGAGCTCGAAACCTAAAAAGTATCCAAGAGCCTTAAGAGCCTTTTCGGCAGTCTGTTGAGCAGTAAAGCAAGCCCATTCGTAGTAATCGTACTGGTAATCAAGTTTTGCCTTTTCTAAATCCCTCTCTCCCTGCTCGAGCCAATCCTTCCAGCGGTTCATTAATTCTTCTTTTCCTGCTCAGCCTTCCATTTGAGGTAGCTCTCTATGAACTCGTCAATTTCTCCGTCCATGACGGCGTCAACGTTTCCCGTTTCGTAGCCGGTTCTGAGGTCTTTAACCATCTTGTAAGGATGGAACACGTAGGACCTTATCTGGTGTCCCCAACCGATGTCTGTCTTCTCACCTTCATACTGCTTTTTCTTTTCCTCCAACTTTTGGAGTTCAAGCTGGTAGAGCTTTGCCTTGAGGAGCTGGAGAGCCTTCCTCTTGTTCTGATACTGGGACCTTTCCTGTTGACAGCTTACCACTATTCCCGTGGGAATGTGCGTGATCCTGACTGCCGTGTCGGTCTTGTTTACGTATTGTCCTCCCGCTCCGGAAGCCCTGAAGGTTTCAATCTTTAAGTCTTCCGGTCTTATCTCTATGTTTATTTCCTCGTCAATTTCTGGCATTACGGAGACTGCGGCGAAGGAGGTGTGCCTTCTTGCGTTAGCATCAAAGGGAGAGATTCTCACGAGTCTGTGAACTCCCTGTTCTCCTTTCAGGTATCCGTAAGCGTAGGGACCCTTTATGAGAGCGGTGACGCTCTTTATTCCCGCAACATCGTCGGGAGTTATATCCACTATCTCAACCTCGTAGCCCTTCTTTTCTGCCCACCTCTTATACATCCTGAAGAGCATCTCAGCCCAGTCGCACGCCTCCGTTCCTCCCGCTCCTGCCTGTATGGTGAGGTAAGCGTTCTTCTCGTCCATCTCTCCCGAAAGGTAGGTCTTTACCTCAAGCTCTTTCAGAGCTTTCTCTATCTCCTGGATTTCCTCATCCAGCATAGCCCAGGTTTCGGTATCTTCCTCGGGAGTTATCTCTGTAAGCTCCTCAACGTCCTTGAGGGATTTCTCTAAGGAGTTCAGCTTAGAGAGCGTAGACTCTATCCACTTTCTTCTTTGTATCGTCTTCTTCGCCTTTTCTTGGTCCTCCCAGAAGTCTGGGGAGGACATGGTTTCGTCCAGTTTTTTTAGCTCCTCCTCAAGTTCCTTGGGATTTAGAACCTTTTTTACGTCTTCAAAGCGTTCCCTAAGTTCTTCTACCTTAGTTTTCAGCTCCAGCATCTTTCTTAAATTTATTGCAATTGAGAATCGTTTTCAACTACTCCACTACCTTGTATCCCCATTCTTCAACAGCCTGCTTTAAGCTCTCAAAGGGAACGTCCTTCTCAAGCTTCACCTTCACCCTTCCCGTATCTAAGAAAACTTCCACTTCCGATACGCCCTCAACACCGCTGAGGGCTCTCTTTACAGTATTAACGCAATGCATACAAGTCATACCTTCCACTTTAAATTCCTTCTCTTCCATAAGACTTAATTTATATCACAGAGAAAGAAGCACAGCTCCGAGAGCCATAAAAATAGACGCCCGAAGGGCGTATCTAATTTCTTCATTAAAAAAGATTCTTCCGTAAAGAACGTCCAGAAGTATGGCGAGCCTCTCCAAGGCGGCGACGTAAGAGGCGTAAGTGTAGAGGTAAGCCCAGGTGTAGAAAACCATCCCCAAAGAGAAGAGGACTCCTATTATGAGGAATATCTTTTCTTTAAAGATTACCTGTGGTGGCTGGAATTCTTTGACAAAAGGCAGCAGACCGAAGCTCATCACCACGCAGTAATACCAGGCGAAGAAAAACTGGTTACTGCTAACGACCGCGATTTTTCCGATAACTACGTTAAATCCAAAAAGTGCGGCGGAAAGCAACGCGTAAAGGGCTCCGCGGTTCACTTTAAAGAAGCCCTTAATGTCGGTGCCCGACAGGAGGACACTACCGTATATTATGAGCAAGATTCCGAGCATACCCCGAAGGCTCAAGGACTCTCCCAGAACGACCCACCCGCCAAGAGCGGAAAAAAGGGGCATGAAGGCAAAAAAGGGCATCGCAACCGAAAGGGGAGAGTATTTAATAGCTTTTATAAAGAAAATGGAAGCCAATATTTCCGTAGGAAGCCAGAGGAAGGTGGTAAGGAGAACCTCTCTGTTTAAATCCCAGTAAAGGAGTCCGAGGGGAAGCAGGAGTATAGCTCCCAAGGGAAAGCGAATCCAGAGAACGAAGTTCTCCTCGTATCCCTTCTTTAGAGCGAGTTTATTAAAAATATCGTTCGTAGCCCAGGAGAGGGCAGATAAGAGTGAGAGGAGAGCACCGAGAAAGTGGTTATATTCCATTCAGCTTAAGGGAATCATCTCGTAGTGCTTGAACTTTTGCTCCCACAGGTAAGAGAGCTGAAGGAGCGTCGTTTCGTCCCAAGGTCTTCCTATGAGCTGTCCCCCCACGGGAAGGTTGTTCTTCCAGGCTATGGGGATAGATATTCCCGGAAGTCCCGCAAGGTTTACGGGAACGGTGAGAATGTCTGAAAGATACATCTCTATCGGATTTTGAGTCTTTTCACCTATCTTGAAGGGAAGCGTGGGAGTGGTGGGAGAGGCTATGACGTCAACCTCTTTAAAGGCTTTCATAAAGTCCTCGTAAATGAGTCTCCTGACCTTTTGAGCCTTGAGGTAGTAAGCGTCGTAATATCCTGCGGAAAGTGCGAAGGTTCCGAGCATTATTCTTCTCTTCACTTCGGCTCCGAAGCCCTCGTCCCTCGTCTTAGAGTAAAGCTCCCATATATCCTTATAGCCCTTTGCCCTGTAGCCGTATCTCACCCCGTCGTACCTTGCAAGGTTAGAGGAAGCTTCAGATGGTGCGACTATATAGTAGGTAGGAATTGCATACTTCACGTGGGGAAGAGAAACCTCTTTTACCTCGTAGCCTTCTTTCTCAAGCTCCTTAATCCATTCCTCAAAGGCTTCCTTTACTTCCTTCTGGAGCTCGTATTCGAAGTATTCCTTCGGAATTCCTATTTTCAGTCTTTCGGGAACCTTTTTTACTTCTTCACTCCACTTAGGAACGGGCTTCTTTGCGGAGGTGCTGTCCATCTCGTCCCATCCGCTTATCACCTCTAAAACGAGGGCTACGTCCTCAGTTCTTCTTCCGAATACTCCTATCTGGTCTAAGGAAGAGGCAAAAGCTACGAGTCCGTATCTTGATACCCTACCGTAGGTGGGCTTTATTCCTATAACTCCGCAAAAGGCGGCGGGCTGTCTGATGGAACCTCCGGTATCCGAACCCAAGGCCACAGGTGCAGAAAGAACCGCAGTAGCAGCCGCAGAACCCCCGGAGGAGCCACCGGGAACCCTCTCCAAGTCCCAGGGATTTCTCGTAGTAAAGAATGCGGAATACTCCGTGGAAGAGCCCATAGCAAACTCGTCAAGATTCGTCTTCCCGACTATGAGAGCCCTTTCCTTCTTTAGTCTCTCTATTACGGTGGCATCGTAAGGAGCTACAAAGTTCTCCAATATCTTTGAAGCGCAGGTAGTTTTTTCTCCTTCAACGAGTATGTTGTCCTTTATAGCTATCGGGAGCCCGAAGAGCTTTTTATCCCCTTCGGGCTTTTCTAACTTCTTAGCCTCTTCGTAAGCTTTCTCGTATAGGGGAGTTATGTAAGCCTTTACCTTCTCTTCCGTTTGCTTGAATCTATCGTAAAAAGCTTCTATTACCTCGGTCGGTTTTACCTCTCCTTTTTGTATTAGTTCCCTTAACTCCGTTAGGGATTTCTTCCAGAGCATAAGAGGTATTCTATCACGCCTCCCCTATGTCCTCCCTTTCCACCTGTATGTTTTCGGGATTGTACATTCCTTCAACACCGTAAGAGGGCATGTAGGTGCCCATCTCCCTCTCCACCTCTTCCGCGCACTTAGCACAGTATCTCGTCCACGGAATTGCACAGAGCCTTGGCTCGGGAATTTCCTCCCCACAGTTCTCACAAATTCCGTAAACACCTTTATCTATCTTTTCTAAAGCGTAATCTATCTCTTTCAAGGTAGCCATCTCCACTTGGGAAAGGTTATCCAATAACTCTTCGGTGTAGGTCATCTGACCTATATCTTCCCAGTCCCTGGGCTCTTTGGATTCCTCTCCGAGCCTTTGTTGTGTTTCTTCCTTCTCAAAATACCTTTCCAATATCTTCGCTTTTTCTTCAAGGAGTTTTTTCTTGCATTTCTCCAAGAGTTCTTTATTCATAGCCTCCTCCTCTCGCGTAATAAGAGAAAAAATATAAACTACTCTCTTTCTATTTCAAAACTTTTTTTGTCTTGATATAAAAGATATAGAGGTCTAGCTCACCCATGCTCATTCCGAGCTCATCCGCCATCTTCTTTAGAGCTTCCTCCGCCTCTAAATACACCTTCGGTGTGATGGTTTTTACCTGCTTCAGGAGTCCGTTCTCCATAAGAAAGCGGGAGATGTGCCTGTCCACTATTGCGAGGTCAAGAATGCCTATGTTTCTCAAGAAGTGTGAAGCCTCCTTGTATCCGAAGCCTTTAATCTTATAGGGAGACTTTGAATCCGCGAGGAGCTGTCTCAGAACCTTAGGATTCTTTTCTTTTTTGAGGAGTTTCTGAATCTCGGGAAACTTCTTTCTCGCTTTTACAATTCTTTCCGCCCTTTGTTCCGCATACCTGTGTCCGAAATTCCTGAAGGTCTCGACAAGTTTCTCAAAACTTTTGTTCATAAATCCCTCGTCTCCGAGGTGAGCCTGGAGCTTTATCCCGAGCGTTGCTGAAGAGTTTGCGGTCAAAAGACAAAAGCAGAGCTCTGAAAAAATTCCCGCATCGTAATCTATATCAAGGAAAGGTCTAAAGTCGTAGTGAGTTTTTCCTTCTTTTCCGAGCATTTTGAACTCTTCTACCCTTCTATCTACGTAAGTTTTTACCTCGGGAATTACCTTTTTAATCTCCTCTATCGCCCGCATGCTTTTTTAATTCTAAGAGGTATTCAAGGATGTTGAGCTTTATCCTTCCAAAGGCTTCCTCTATCGCTTTTCTTCTTGGAATTTCCCCGTATGAGGCGTTTACGGAGTAGGGAACGGAGCTACTAAAGCTCTTTTCGTTTAGCTTTATATGCAAGTGTAAGATGTAACTACTAACCCTCTGGCGTGAAGATACAGAAATAGGTGTCTCAGAATAAGATACTTCTACGCTTACTTTGTCTGTGGTCTTGTAACAGGAAAATTTGAAGCCTGTTTCCAAAAAAAGGTTCTTTATATGGTGGTAAACTCTGTGAGCCACGTAAGGGTCTTCACCGGAGCCATGGAACTTTAAACATATCTCCCCACCGAAGGCAACCGAAATTAAAAAGAACCATATCAGGAGCCACATCCGAACTTCTCCTTAAGTTTCTGCTTAACATAAGGGTGAACCATATCGTCTAAATTTCCGCAGTATGAGGCTATATCCCTCACGATTGTAGAGCTGATGTGTATGTATTCCTGAGACGGCATCATGAATATAGTTTCCACACCAGCGAGTCTAAAGTTAGTTAAAGCTATCTGTAGCTCGTACTCGAAGTCTGTAAAAAGCCTCACTCCACGGACAATTACGTTAATTCCTTCCTTTTTCATAAAATCCACGAGGAGTCCGTCAAAGCTTTTGACTTTTACGTTCTTAATACCTTCGGTCATTTTTTTGAACATGTTTACTCTTTCTTCTACGTCAAAGAGGAGGTACTTCCTGGGCTTTTTGGCAACTGCGACGATGACCTCATCAAAGATTTGGGCACTCCTTTTTACTATGTCAAGGTGTCCGTAATGGGGGGGGTCAAAGGTTCCGGGATAAACTACTCTTTTGTCCATATCGATAATAATGTATCACCGTATTGTCTTTCTTCCGGAGCGTTGAAGTGTTTCTTCTTTTCGTGTTCTAAAATGAAAACACCTCCCTCCTCAAGCTTGGATAGAGAGAGTTTTATTAGTCGCTCATAATCTTTATCGCTCAGTATGTAAGGAGGGTCTGCAAATATAACGTGGAACTTTTCCTGAGTTTTTTCAAGGAACTTGAAAGCGTTCCCGATAATTACTTTTCCCCCTTGGGTTTTCTTTCTAATTTCTTGAGCGAGTTTCTTGTTTTTTTCTACAAAGGTGACCTTTGCTCCTCTTCTTTCTGCCTCGAGTCCTATCTGTCCTGTTCCCGCAAAGAGGTCTAAGAATTTTAGCTCTGAGATATCGCCGAGTATGTTGAAGATTGCGTTTTTTACGATAGACTTAGTAGGTCTAAGGTAACTTAGATCCCTCTTTTTCACTGAAGTGTATTATACTTTTATTTTGCCCAAGGAGGCAGTTATGCGACATGTAGGTTTTGAACGTCTCTTTAAAAATTTCTCAAGGGAGGATAGGAAATGGCAAAGACCCTCGGACTGCATATCTTAGCGGACCTCTACGGGGTAGAAGCGGACAAGATTGACCGTATAGAAGATATCAGAGAGCTCCTTGAAGGAGCTGTAAAGTACGCCAACCTCACCAAGATTTCTTCCCACTATTATCAGTTTCAACCTCACGGAGCTACCGGAGTTGTTCTCCTCGCAGAAAGCCACATTTCCATCCATACCTGGCCCGAGCACGGAATAGCCACCGTAGACGTCTACACATGTGGAGACCCATCCAAAGCTTACAAGGCAATGGACTACATCATATCCAAGCTTTCCCCCACCAGAGTAGACAAGCAGGTTCACGACAGGGGAATCTTGGAAGAAAAAGAGGAAACAGAAAAGTTCCGAAGTATGCTCTTAAAAGTTTAACACCTCTTCTGTTTCCTCTCTATAATTTACTCTTATGAAGATATTACTAATTTTTTATGAAGATTTAGTTAAAAACAAGGAAGAAATCTTGTCCTTAATGCAAAAAAATTTCAGAATGATAAGAAAATTTTTCGGGATAGATAACATATACGCGAGTATTACTTCCAATTTTTTAGAAGTTTTCAAGGCCTTTCCTGATATATGTTTGATAAATAATTTAAAGGGTACAATAAACTACGGAATTTATAAAGGCTTAAGAAAATTAAAGGAAGATAATGTTGTTATAGTAGATGCAGGAAAGGAAATTAAGGAAAGCATAGTGAGAAAAATTTTTCAGAGTGATAAGCCCTACATTTTCCTCAAAAATAGAAACTGGTACGGAGTAGCTTTTATTCCAAGAAGGGAAGTTTACTACGTTATTAAGAGTTTTGAGCAAAATCCAGAGAAAGATATAATGGAAGCTTTCAATTTCTTAAGAAAGATTTATGGCATAGATTATGAGTCTATAGATATAAATACACTAAATGGTTGATGTGGATATTTTATTGATAACCTTTGTTGAGACCTTTGAGGGAGTTAAAAATCTCATAGGAGACGGAGAGCAAATGCAATCCTGCAGGAAGCGGGTAGACATAGTAGTCACAGATTACTTGAAAGCCTTATAGGAAAGCTCCCCGAAGTATGACGAGGTAAAACCAGAGAATCAGAAAATTCTAATCAGAAACGATATATTTACAGAGACTCTTAGGGAAAATATATAGGCAAATTCTCTGGTTGTATCCTTCTTTGGTAGGATTAGATAGAAAGATTTTATCAGTTTTATGTCCGATGAGAAGATAGTTTTGAAACCGTTAAGGGCGGAGGAGGAACTCATTGAGCTTGCTTACTCCTAATAAGAAATACAAAAAGAAATTTTTAACTTTTTGCTTCTTCCTTTTCTGCAAAATCTAATTGATATATTATTCCACGGTAGTTCACAGGAAAACAGTCGCTGGAAGCCTCGTATCTGTGATATAGGGAGGAAAACGACCTATTTTTCTTTTTCTTCCTTTAGTGCTTTCTTCATACACTCTACTAGGAATTGAAGGAAGCTCTTATAATCATTATCTACCATCCACTTTATGAATTCCTTCCATAACTCCTTCTCTATCCTACAGGAAACGTAATTACTTAAAATAATCATTAGAATATTTCTTATGTATTTTCAGGACATCATAATGGAGCTTCACCGCTTCTGGGCGGAAAAGGGATGTCTCATCTGGCAGCCCTACGACGTTGAGGTTGGTGCGGGAACGATGAATCCCGCAACTTTCCTGAAAGTTCTCGGGAAACAACCCTGGAACGTCGCCTACGTTGAACCTTCCAGAAGACCCCAGGACGGAAGATACGGGCAAAACCCCAACAGACTCCAGCACTACTACCAGTTTCAGGTAATCCTCAAACCTGCTCCTGAGAATCCCCAAGAAATCTACTTAGAAAGCTTAGAAAGACTTGGGATAAATCCCTTGGAGCACGACATAAGGTTCGTAGAGGACGATTGGGAAAGTCCTACTCTCGGAGCGTGGGGGCTCGGTTGGGAGGTCTGGCTTGACGGAATGGAAATAACCCAGTTTACCTACTTCCAGCGGGCGGGAGGACTTGACCTTGATGAGATTTCCGTAGAAATAACCTACGGGATTGAACGTATAGCAATGTATATCCAAGAAAAGGACAGCGTATTTGATATAGAGTGGAAAGAAGGAATTACCTACGGTGATATATTTAAAAGACCCGAGTGGGAGTGGAGTAAATACAACTTTGAGCTTGCGGATGTGGATATGCTCTTTAAGCTCTACGAGATGTATGAAAACGAAAGTAAGAGACTCGTAAAGGAAGGCTTGATATTCCCCGCTTACGACTACCTGCTAAAGTGCTCCCATACCTTCAACATCCTTGACGCGAGAGGAGCTATCTCTGTTCAAGAAAGGGCACGCTACATAAGGAGAATGAACAACCTGGCAAGAGAAATAGCAAAGCTCTACTTAGAAGTTTTTGAAAATGCTAAAGGAACTTGAGGAAAAGCTTGGCTACACCTTTAAGGACAAATCACTCCTTGAGAGAGCTGTAACTCACATCTCTTACGATAAAAAGAATCACTACGAAACCTTAGAGTTCCTTGGTGATTCCCTCGTTAACTTCTTTATCGTGGACCTTCTCGTAGAACATTACCCCAAAAAGAGGGAAGGATTCCTTTCCCCTTTGAAGGCTTACCTCATAAGCGAAGAGTTCTTTAACATCTTGGCGGAAAAACTCAACTTAAGAAAATTCATAAGAATAAAGAGAGGAAAAGTGAACGAGACCATAATAGGGGACGTCTTTGAGGCTCTCTG
>WFPV01000210.1 GCA_015487405.1 Aquifex sp.
ATTCCCATACCTCTACCTTTTCCTCTTCAAACCTGTTTCCTTTCAGCTCCCAGCTCCTGTAAGAGGCTACCTTTCCCTTCTGGACTGAAAGAATTATGTAGGAAAGGTCTGGAAAAGCCCTTTCTAAGTCAAACTGGGAAGGTCTGTCGGGATGGTCGGGGTGGGAGTGATAGACTCCGATAATCTCGTAGCCCTTTGAGATGGCATAGTCTTCCGCTCTCATGTAGTCTTTTGGTGCTATCTCGTAGCGGTCGTGCTTCCTGTCAGGGTTTGCGTTGGGGGTTTCAAAAGCCTCGTAAGCTACACGTGCGCCTCCTTCCACCTTTCCGAGAAGGAGTCCGCAGGTCTCGTAGGGGTAATCCCTTTCCGCTTGAGCGATAATCTTTTCAAGGACTTCTCTTTTTATTTTCAGCATACTTTTTATTTTAAGGACCGCCCGGAGGGCGGTAATAAGAACTTAAAGCTTAAGATTCTTAATCCTTTCCGCAGCTTCAAGGAGTCTTTCGGTGGGAACGGTCAGGGATATCCTGAAGTATCCTTCTCCGTATTCTCCGAAGCCGTTTCCGGGTGTGCAGACGATTCCCGCCTCGTCTATGAGTCTTCCAACAAACTCGGAAGAGGTATATCCTTCCGGAACCTTTATCCAGAGGTAGAAGGTGTAATCGCTCTTATAAACTTGGAGTCCTATCTTCTCGAGAGCTTCGGTCATTATCTTCTTTCTTTCCCTGTAAACGTCTCTCAGCTTTTCCACCTCTTCTTCGGGAAGGTTTAGAGCGGCTATTCCTGCATCCTGAACAGCTCCGAACTGTCCGCTGTCAACGTTGGTTTTCACCTTTCCGAGTCCTGCCACGAGTTCCTTGTTTCCTGCAGCCCAGCCGAGCCTCCATCCGGTCATGTTGTATGTCTTGGATAGGGAGTGAAACTCTATAGCTACGTCTTTTGCTCCTTCAACCTGAAGGATAGAAGGTGGTTTTTCGCTTCCGGTGTAAATCTCGGAGTAAGCGTTGTCGGAAGCAACAATTACGTTATACTCCCTTGCCCACTCAACGAGCTTTTTGTAAAAGTCCAAGGTAGGCGGTGCGGAAGTGGGGTTGTTGGGATAGTTAATCCAGATGATTTTGGCTTTTTTAGCAACATCCTCGGGAATGCTTTCAAGGTCTGGTAGGAAGTTGTTCTCTTCCTTAAGGGGAACTATGTAGGGGGTTCCTCCTGCAAATATTGTTCCTATCTTATAGACGGGATAGGCGGGGTCGGGACAGAGGACTATGTCTCCAGGATTTACGAAAGCTAAGGGAAAGTGTGCTATTCCTTCCTTAGAACCTATCAGGGTTATTATCTCTGTTTTGGGGTCAAGTTCAACGCCGAATCTTCTCTTATAAAAATCCGCAACAGCCTTTCTGAACTCTAACTTCCCTACGTAGGAGGGATACTTGTGATTTTCTGGATTCTCTAAAGCCTTCTTTGCGGCTTCTACTATAGGCTTGGGAGTGGGAAGGTCTGGGTCTCCCACTCCGAGGTCTATGACGTCAACACCTTGAGCTATCTTCTCTTCTTTCTTCCTGTCCAGTTCTGCGAAAAGGTATGGGGGTAAAACCTTCAGTCTGTCGGAAAACTCAAACACCTTTCCTTACCTCCGTGGGATTTTTGTTTAAAGATTTTACATGTAAAGGGTGGATAAATAAATATAATTTTTATATTAGGGGTAGGGGATAAAGTATGCAAAAAGTCCATTCTCGAATAAGAACCATCATAGAGGGAATTTATGGAGAATATAATAAAGAAAATATTAAAAAATTTTTAAAGGAATATAAAAAAATAATGGGTAGTACCATAGATTTAGAAAATCCTCATGCTGGCATATACATATTTATTAGAAGAAAGTGGGGTTTAAGCAGTGATGCTATTATAAATCTTGAAAAGAATTTAGAATTTTTTAGAAGCAAAAAATTTAAAACTCTTAAGCAAACTTCATATTCTTTTTTACTTGCAAATATGATAAAGAACTTTCTGAACTTTTTATATAATTTGGGAGAAATATCTATAAATAAAATAGATTTTATTGGAAAGGGGAATCCCAAAGAAGATGCTAAACTTTTTGCTAAAACCTACGGATTTCCAGAAAATGAGATTATTTCTTACGAAGAATTAAGGAATTTGCTCGAGAATAAATACAATATATATGTTTTTCAGCTACCTCTTGATACTAATCATCACGAAGGTATTATTAATCCGGATACTCCTTCGTTTATAGTCTTAAATGCCAACGCTGATAAAGTGCGTGCAGGATTCTTACTTGCTCATGAAATAGGACACTTAGTATTTAATCCTAACAATGAAAATTATAAACATGAAGATGAAGAAGATTATGCCAATAAGTTTGCCACTCATCTTATCGTTCCTGATAATGTTGTTGAAAAGTTAAAGAGGATTTTTAGGCAAAGTATTCAAAGAGAATCAAGATTTCCCTTTATTTTTTCAAAAAAAATCTGCCTAATGTTTAGCTGTGATTTATCACCAAACACGGCTCTTATGAAGCTTTTTTATGAGGGATTTATTTCTAAGGAGGAATTGGAAAAATACAATCAAAAATTAATAAAATTTATAAAAGCTAAAGGAAAACATGATAATAAAGTTAAGTGGCTTCAACAACTTACTGAATCTATAGGTATTTATATACCTGTTAAATACGAACTTGCCGTTGAAAAAGCCTATAATAAGGGATTAATTACCGAAAATAGAAAAAGGGAGTTTCTATTGGAGGGGGTTATTAATGTGCATAATAGGTATAGATACTACAGTGTTAGTAAATTTTCTAGTATGGCATCAGGGATTTGAAGAGTTTTTAAAAATTTTGAACGAGGAAAATAAGGAGATTTATGGATATGAAGAAGAAATAAGAGAAAAAGCTCCTTACTGGTTAGATAAAATAAATTGCATAGATGTTCAAGAAATACCTTTAGAAGTATTTGAAGAAATTCGCAACAAGTACGAGAATTTACACGATGGAGAAATATTTATACTTAGTTTTCTGCATATTAAAAGGGAAGAGGGAAGAAATTGTTGCTTTATGTCAGATGATTACGCTGCCAGGAAAGCAGGAGCAGCTGAAAATTTGTTGCCTTGCTGCGTTAAGAACTGTAAGGTGGGAGGAACTTTGGGTATTTTGAACTTGTTATATAAATACAGCAATTATGACAAATCAGTAATAGATGACTACTTTAACACAATGAAAAATCAAGGAAATTTTTTACCGGAAAATTGGATAGAGGATTTAGATAATTGCTAAATAAATATAATATTTTAAAGGTATGGTCAAACTCTTCTTAAGTTTCGTCTTGCTCATTAGCTTAAGTTTTTCGCTGACCGCTGAAGAGGAAAAACAACTGATTAAGGATATTGCAGAAATAAAGGCTACTCTCAAGACCTTTATGGAACAGGTTGATAAGAGGTTTGAGCAGATAGACAAGAGGTTTGAGCAAGTAGATAAAAGGTTTGACGACATGTTCAATTTCCTATGGATACTTACTGGAATATTTACAACACTAACCGCGAGTGTGATAGCCTTTGCCTGGTGGGATAGGAGAACCATAATAAGGAAGGCGAAGGAAGAAACCGTTGATTACCTTAGAAAAGAAGACCTTAAGAAGCTGATAGAAATCCTGCGGGAAAAGGCAAAGACTGACCAGGAACTTGCGAAAATTCTAAGACAATACGGACTTCTTTAAAAGAAATCTTTCGTTATTACTGTATCCCTCCTGAAGCTTTCCCTCTCTTCTGGAAAGTCTCTCCTGTAATGGGTTCCCCTGCTCTCCCTCCTGCTTAATGCCCCTTCAACGGTGCAAAGAGCCACCAAAAGAATGTCGTAAAGCTGTCTATTTTCCGGAGTTCTTTCCCAGCTTTCTCCTTCCTCAAGCCAGCTTATCAGTTTCTCTCTCGCTTCCCTTAAACCTGCTTCCTCCCTTTCAAGTCCCACTTTTTCCCACATTAAGCGTTTTAGCTCTGCAATATCAAAAGAAGGCTTCTTATCTCCCTCCTTTTCATTTTTTATATTTAGATACCCTTCGGGTATTTTTAAATAATTTCTTTCTAAGAAAATCTGGTAAGCGGTTCTGTAGCCAAATACCACTCCCTCTAAAAGGGAGTTGGAAGCGAGTCTGTTGGCTCCGTGAACTCCTGTGCAGCTACACTCTCCCACCGCGTAAAGTCCACTTACCGCAGTCCTTCCTGAGTCGTCCACCTCTACTCCGCCTATGTAGTAATGAGCGGCAGGATTTACGGGAACGAGCTCCTTGTAGGGGTCTATACCTCTTTCCTTCAAGTAGCCGTAAATTGTAGGAAACCTTTCTTCTATCTTTATGCCTTTTTCAACAATTGGTTTAAAGTCTAAGAAGACCTTTCTGCCCTCCTTCAGCTGGTTGTATATTGCCCGTGCTACCACGTCCCTCGGAAGGAGCTCGTTAACGAATCTCTCTCCCCTGTCGTTTACCAGCAGTGCTCCCTCTCCTCTAACTGCTTCGGAAATCAGTAAATTAGAGTTTTCTAAGACTGTGGGATGAAACTGAACGAACTCCGGATTCTTCACGTTAGCCCCTTGGCGGAAAGCCGTTCCTATGGAGTCTCCGCGAACCTTCTTAGGATTTGAGGTGTGGAAGAACATAGAAGCGGCTCCGCCGGTTGCGAGAACAACCTGCTTAGAACGGATGAACTTAAGGCTACTTCCCTCCGTGTATAAAATTCCTACAACCTGGCACTCCTCCGTTATTATCTCCTGGAGCTCTCCCTCTAATATAGGTATGTTTAACTCCCTCACTTTCTGAAGGAGCTTGGTGTAGATTTCTCTGCCTGTATAGTCTTTAACCTTTAAGACTCTCGGTTTTGAGTGTCCTCCCTCTAAGATGGTCTCATAGACTCCGTTCCTCTTGTCAAAGTTCACACCGAAGCGTTCAAGGTCAACAATTCTTTGAGCTCCTTCGTAGGTAAGTATCCGTGTGTTCACCTCGTTATTTAAATACCTTCCCGCCCTTAACGTGTCGCAGTAGTGGAGATAGGGACTATCGTCCGGAAGTATAGCCGCGGCTATTCCTCCTTGAGAGTAGTAGGTGTTTCCTATTCCCCTCGTTAGGATTACGGGATTGAGCCCGAGCTCTTTGAGGTATATCGCGGTGCTGAGTCCCCCTATTCCGCTTCCGCAGATAAGAACTTCTGCTTCTTCCTCGGGAATTTTTCTCAGGTCAAACCTTATGAAGTATTTCATGCTCCAATATCTGCATTATGGTATTGGTAAGTTTTTCCGGGTCGTGCCTAACAAAGTCCTGGTTATTTCCTATAAGGTCTTCCGCGTAAACCTTTACACCCTCTTTCGCTATCTTGGAAACGTCGGGAATCACCGGTTCCTGGTTCTGTTCCAAATACTTTCTTAAGAGCTCGTCGGAAGGCATCTTGGTATTCACGATTACCGCATCCACTTTATCTATTCCTGAAAACTCTAAGAAGGTTTTGAGGTGGTCGTAAGCGGTAAAGCCGTCCGTTTCTCCCGGCTGCGTCATAGCGTTAACGACGTAAATCTTAAAGGCTTTCGAGCTGTTTATTGCTTCTCTAATTTCTGGAACTAAGAAGTTGGGAATTATGCTCGTAAAGAGACTTCCGGGACCTATCACTATAACGTCCGCCTCTTTTATTCTCTTTAAGGCGTCTTTGGGAGCTTTGGGATTTTGGGGCTCAAGCCATATCTTTTTAATTTTGTGTCCCTTCTTGCCGTATTCTGTTATCTCCTCCTCCCCGTGAATTACCTTCCCGTTATCAAACTCAGCAACGAGGTTTACACTCTCGTCCGTTGAGGGAATTATCTCACCCTTGGTATTCAAAATCTTAGAAGCAAGTCTAACGGCGTCTAAGAAACTCCCGGTAATATCCGTGAGTGCAGTTATGAAAAGGTTTCCGAAGGCGTGTCCTTCCAATCCGTCTCCTTTGAATCTATACTGAAAGAGTTTTTGCAGAATCTCCTCCGCGCCGGAGAGTGCAACTATACAGTTTCTTATATCTCCCGGTGCGGGAATGTGATAAATCTTTCTGAGCCTTCCCGTGCTCCCCCCGCTGTCCGCAACCGTGACTATGGCGGATAAGCTCTTTATTGAGCTCCCCACCTCCTTCTTAAGTCCTCTTAAAAGGGAGGAAAGTCCAGTTCCTCCTCCAACAGCTACAAACTTCATATTTACACCTCTCTCCCTTCAATAATTAGCTTAGCTTTTAAATTATTAATTTTTATTACTATATCTCTAAAATACCCTTCATTGGTTCTCTTTCCGTAAATTAGAGAAAAATCCTTGTATCTAACACGCTTTAGCGTTCCCCTTTCAAAGAAGAGCTCTTTGCCGTCTTGAGACTCAAGGATAATCTCTCCGTTGCAACGCTTCACTCTGTAGTCATCGGGAAAGTATCCGTATATGATTTCTGAAGGCTTTACGGGAAGCTCAAAACAGGTTCCCTCATAACAGAAGACGTCCGTGCTTACGCTAACACCTCCGTATCCGACCTTTACCTCTTCCGTTTCTCCTTGCTTTTTAATAAGAATGGGAATCCTCAAGAAGTTCACCTTCAGGTATCCGTAATATACCCCGTCTTTCGGTTCTTTAAAGGCTTTTTTTAGAACTTCTTCAGGTTTCGGACATACCTTCGGTGCACAGGAGTAAATGAGGAAGAACAGGAATAACAACAAGGAAGCTTTAGCCTTCATCCTTCCTTACCTTTACGGCGAGCGCGTGGGCGGTCAAGCCTTCGGCGTTAGCGAGCACCTCTGCGTAATTAGCCACCCTTTCAAATCCTTCCTTAGCTACGTATATAACGGAGGAACGCTTTATAAAGTCATACACGCCGAGCGGTGAGAAGAAGCGTGCGGTTCTTCCCGTAGGAAGTGTGTGGTTCGGTCCGAGGAGATAGTCCCCTAAAGGCTCCGTAGAATAAGCTCCTAAGAATATAGCTCCCGCGTGTTTTAGTTCCGGAAGAAGAGCCATAGGCTCTTTAGTCATCACCTCAAGGTGCTCTGGAGCTATGTAGTTGGCAACCTCACAGGCGTGGAATAGGTCCTTGACGAGGAAAGCGGTTCCGAACTTTTCTATAGAGCGCTCTGCTATCTCTTTCCTTTCTAAGGAGCTGAGTAACTCTTTAACAGCCTTTACAACTTCTTCGGCGAGTTTTTCCGAAGGTGTTATTAGAATGGCTGCAGCGAGCTCATCGTGCTCAGCCTGAGAAAGAAGGTCTGCCGCTACCCACTTGGGATTTGCGCTCTCGTCCGCTATAACGAGAACCTCCGAAGGTCCCGCTATCATGTCTATATCGACAGCTCCGAAAACGAGCTTTTTTGCAAGAGCCACGTAAATGTTTCCGGGACCTACGATTTTATCCACCTTAGGGATTGTTTCCGTTCCGTAGGCGAGAGCCGCAACTGCTTGGGCTCCACCTATCTGGAAGACTCTATTTACC